>JAYFRX010000142.1:0-6782 GCA_040946945.1 Burkholderia sp.
GCTTCGCTCCACGCTTCCTCCCCACGCTCGGTCACCCTCACGCAGTTGCGCTTCGCTTCGTTCGCTGTGGTCAACTCACGGGAGGACTTACACCTCCAAGATTGCGCCCATGCTGGGCGCACCATAATAAGGCGGCCAGCGGTTGCTGAGCCGGTATGCTATCGGTCACCGGGACGCCGTCTTTGAAGGCAATTCCACCGAGCTTCTCCGGTGCTCGGATCCTGCGCCACGACTGTTCAGCCGACTCGATCAGCTTGAACGCCAGGCCGAGGAACGTCGCACGTGACACGCAGTTGCGCGTGCGTTTGGTCCAATGCCGCACCGTCGCGAACGTCGACTCAATCGGGTTGGTCGTGCGCAGATGCTGCCAGTGCTCGGCCGGGAAGTCCGTAGAACGCCAGCCGCTCGTCGCGAGCTTCGATCAGTTTTTCGGCCGCCTTCGGGTACTTTGCCGAGTAGCTATCGACGAAGTCATTGAACCCGACCAGGGCGTTGAGCCCGTTACTCATCTTGAGAAACCAGTGTACCTGATCGGGTTGTTTAGACACGATTTTGTGATCAGGCGGCAAGTAGCAAGAGCGCTGCCTGACGGGCTTCGAGGGGCGTCTTGAAGCCCAGTTTTTCGAGACGCCATTCGCGATGGTATCGGTCCTTGAACGCGACGGCGGCAGCACGAACTTCTTCAACGTTGTTGAACATCCGTCCGTGGATGGCTTGCTCCTTCATGGTCCGATTGAAACGCTCGGCGACGCCGTTGGTCTGCGACTCAGCGACGAAGGCGTAGCTCGGCGTAATCCCCCAGAACTTGAGCTGGGCGCGGCAGTCGTCCGACCTGTACTGCGAGCCGTGATCCATTCGCAGGGACAGTCCGCGGCCGGCGTCAGCTTCGACCGATCCGAACTGCTCGCGCACCCCTTGGCTGATTGGCTCCAGTGCGGCAAAGCGGTCGCCCACTTTGGTGACGTGGATGCCAACATACGCCGCGTCGCAATGATCAACCGCAGCGAAGATCCCAGACCGAGCCCTCATCGACGGTTTGAACCTTGGCGCCATCGGCGCCCCACATCTCGTTAGGCCGATCAGTCGTCATTCGACCATCGTGAGCATTGGGCGGTTTCTGCGGTTGCCGATGGGGCGAAAGCAGGCCGTGTTCGCGCATCAGCGGCGAAACACGGGCTCGGGACACGTGGATGTCGTCCTGAATGCGCAAGCGTGCCCAGACCTTGGGCACCCCTTCGCCGACGAACGGCGTGCGAGTTAGATCGGCGCGAACAGCTGCGAGCCGCTTGTGATCGGGCGCCTTGGGCTTTGGGCCACGTCGGACAGGGGCAAGTGGGGTGACCTTGTTGAACGCCCTGGCGCGCTCGGCATAGATCGCGGAGCGCGGAAAGTCGAGCGCCTGGCATGCCCGTTGCAATCCGAAGGGTTTGCCTGTCGCGGAGATCGTGTGGCTCATGTCGACGAGCTCCTGGCGATCAAAGGGCGGCGCTCCTGCCGCTCGCGCTCCATGCGCAGCATTTCGACCTCCATGGTCAGTTCGCCGACGCGATGCACGGCTTTCCTTGAGCTTGACTTCCAACGGATCGGTCTGGCGCGACTTCAGACCGGCTTCGATGCCTGCTAGGGCGAGTTCGCGCCATTGTTCGAGCTCTGCGATCGTGACGCCAACTTCGCGAGACACCGCGTCAATCGATTCGCCGCGCAGCGAGCGCAGGACGACAGCGCGTTTGCGCCCGACGGACCAGCGCTTGAATTCGGCGGCGCTGGCAGCGTCTACCTTCTTCAACATCTCAGACTCCAATTTGGATGCGTTTTACCCCAAATCTGTGTCTAGAAAAACCGGAGCCGCCGCAGCTTGAGCGCCCGGACGTCCCATTCACTTGTCGGGCCACCCGCGCCATCAGGATGTCGTGGTTGACCCTGTCAAAGAACTTCGACAAGTCGATGTCCACCCCCCAGCGACGGCCTTCTTGCACGTACCGCTGTGCCGCCAGCACCGCCTGCTGTGCGGTGCCCTGCGGCCTAAAGCCGTAGCTCGACTCGGAGAATCCAGGCTCGAAGATCGGTTGGAGTACCTGGTGCAGCGCCTGCTGAATCAGCCGGTCCAGCACCGTCGGGATGCCCAGTGTCCTTACGCCGCCCGCAGGCTTGGGTATATCCACCACTCGCACCGCTTGATACGCCAGCCACAAGTTGCTGCGATCAACCACCGCCTCCATCAGCGATGGTTCCTCCGCTTTCCTTTTCCCAGTAGCCGACGAGCCAGCCTCAGCACCACGCGCGCCATCCCCAAGGTTCCGCCCCGGCTCCTGCCTCATGGCTCCGCTCTCACGGGCTTGTGCTTCTTCGGCTCGCATCGAGTCTCCACCGTCCTAATCGCGGTCATTCCTGTTCCGCCCTTCGGGGCATACCGCCCTTACTATGGCCTCGGCTGACTTTTGCACAGCCATCCCAACGCCTCTCGACGCCGGTAGCACTTGGCAGCCGTGCAGATCTCCCCGGATATTGCGCACCCACCTTCACGCTTATGCCTGTCGGATATACGCCGCATCGTTCCGTACAAATTTCGGGCTTCGACCTTTTGCGCTGTCCCACCCCAATGCATCGCCTCGTATCCGCTTCCTGTTCGTCAGGCCAACGCTTTGCCTCGGACTTCCTGCGGATTCGCAGTCGCCCACGACACCCTTGCCTCTGGCTAACACTTCCCCTTGCCGGGCGTGTAGAGGACTTTCACCTCCAAGTAGGTGCGCCCTGCCGGGCGCACGCAAAAAACGGCATTTACCTGAGGTGGATGCCGCTCGTTCGTATTCGGCACGCACGGGCCACGGGGGCCGGCGCGCGTCGAGAAGGCGCTGGCGCGGTGCCTCATCAGTGCGGCTGCGCGCCGGCGGCCATGCCGTTGTGGCGCAGCAGCGCGTCGATCTCCGGCTCGCGGCCGCGGAAGGCCTTGAACGATTCCATCGCCGTGCGGCTGCCGCCGACCTCGAGGATCTCGCGGCGATAGCACGTGCCGGTGGCCGCGTCGAGCACCGTGCCGCTCGACTTGGCCGCTTCCTCGAAGGCCGCGTAAGCGTCGGCCGACAGCACCTCGGCCCACTTGTAGCTGTAGTAGCCGGCTGCGTATCCACCCGCGAAGATGTGGCTGAAGGTGTTCGGCCAGCGCGAGAACGGCGCCTGCGGGATCACGTGTAAGCGCTCGTTGATCTCGCGCGCGAACTCCACCGCATTGCTGGCACCGACCGGATCGAAATCGACGTGCAGCAGTATGTCGTACATCGAGAACACGATCTGGCGCAGCGTGCCCAGCCCGCTCTGAAAATTCTTCGCGGCTAGCATCTTGTCGAACAGCGCGCGTGGCAGTGAGGCACTGGTCTCGACGTGAGAGGACATCGAGGGAAGCACGTCCCATTCCCAGCAGAAGTTCTCCATGAACTGCGAGGGCAGCTCGACCGCATCCCATTCCACGCCATTGATGCCTGACACGCCGAGCTCGTCGATGCGCGTGAGCATGTGGTGCAGGCCATGGCCAAACTCGTGGAACAGCGTGATCACTTCGTCGTGCGTGAAGCAGGCCGGCTTGTCGCCGATCGGCACCGAGAAGTTGCAGGTCAGGTAGGCCACCGGCGTCTGCAGGCCGGCCGCGCGCTGGGCCCGCGAGCGTGCGTCATCCATCCAGGCGCCGCCGCGCTTCCCCTCGCGCGCGTAGAGGTCGATATAGAACTGCGCGACCAGGCTGCCGTCGTCGTTCTCGACGCGGAAGAAGCGCACGTCGGGATGCCAGACCGGCGCCTCGTCGCGGCGGATCTTCACGCCGAACAGCGTTTCGGTGACGGTGAACAGGCCCTTGAGCACGGCCGGTTCCGTGAAGTACTGCTTGACCTCGTTTTCCGAGAACGCGTAGCGCTGCTGGCGCAGCTTCTCGGCCGCGTAGGCGACGTCCCAGGGCGCTAGCTCGCTCATGCCGAGCGTGCCTGAAGCGAAGGCGCGCAGCTCGTCCCAGTCGCGCTCGGCGTGCGGGCGCGCGCGCACCGCCAGGTCCTCCAGGAAGGACGTGACCTGGGCTGGCGATTCGGCCATCCTCGGCACCAGCGACACCTCAGCGAAGTTCGCGTATCCGAGCATCACGGCTTCCTCGCGGCGCAGCGCAAGCGTCTCGGCGACCACCTTGGTGTTGTCCCATTCGGACTTGCCGCCGCCGTATTGCGGGCCCAGTTCCGAGGCGCGCGTCACGTAGGCGCGATAAAGGGTCTCGCGCATCGTGCGGTTGTCGGCGTATTGCAGGACCGGTAAGTAGGAGGGGAAGTGCAGCGTGAACTTCCAGCCGGCCTTGTCCTCGCGCTGCGCGGCCTCGCTGGCGGCGGCGATTGCGTCGTCGGGCAGGCCGGTCAGCTGTTCCTCGGATTTGGCGTAATAGGCGTAGCCGTTGGTGGCGTCGAGCACGTGGTCCGAGAAGACCTTCGAGAGCGCGGCCTGCTGTTCCTGCAGCTCGGCGAAGCGCGACTTCTGCGCCTCGGGCAGCTCAGCGCCGGACAGGCGGAAGTCGCGCAGCGAATTGTCGAGGATCTTGCGGCGTTCGGCGCTCAGCGTCGCGTACTCGGCACCGGCGGCGATCGCCTTGTACTTCTCGTAGAGCGCAAGGTTCTGGCCCACGCTCGACCAGAACTCGGTCACGCGCGGCAGGTTCTCGCCATAGGTCGCGCGCAGCTCCGGCGTATCGGCCACCCCTTTCAGGTGGCCGACGATGCCCCAGGTTCGGCTGAGCGGCTCGGTGACGCGCTCGACGGCTTCGACCACGTTGGTCCAGATGGCGGGCGTAGCCGGGTCGGCGGCGCGCGCGACAGCGTCCTCCGCCTGTTCGAGCAGCGTATCGAGGGCGGGCGTTACGTGTTCGGGACGGATCTCGCCGAAGCGGGGCAGGCCAGAGAAATCAAGAAGCGGGTTGGCATTGGCGTTGACGGACATGGTGCTCCCTGCGGGGTCGGAATTCGATTCAACGGGCGCGGCAGCGAGGCCGCGGCATATCAACATTATTGGGGCGGTGTGGACGGTTTCCAATCGGAAGTTTCTAAGAGGCCAGTTCAAAAAGACTGCTCGGTACGCCTAAAGATGTTCCAGCAGACAAGGGCGCAGCCGAATTTGAAGAATGCTTCGTGAATGTCAGCTCGACGATCGAAGCGTATGCGAAGACGACGGAAGTTGTGGAGCCACGAGTGAGTCCGTTCGACGACCCAACGGAATTTGCCCAGACCACTGCCATGTTCAGTGCGGCACCTTGCGATCACCGGTTTGATGCCGCGTTCGCGCAATCGTTGACGATGCGGATCGGAATCGTAACCACGATCGGCATAGATGACCGTGGGTCTCTGAAGGGGTCAGCCGCGCGCGCCGCGGATCGGGGGAATCGCGTCGACGAGCGGCGGCAACTGGGTGACGTCGTTGCGGTTCGCGCCGGTCAGGATGGCGCTGATGGGAACGCCATTGGCATCTACGAGGATGGGGTGCTTGGAACCGAGTCGCGCGCGATCCGTGGGGTTCGGGCCAGTTTTTCGCCCGCCCCAACAGTTCGTACCGACGAGGAATCGACGGCAGCGTATGAAAGATCGATCTGCCCGGCCTCGCGCAACGTGTCGAGCAGCAGTTCGTGCAGTCGATCCCATACTCCTGCTTTGCGCCAGTCGTTCAGTCGTCGCCAGCAGGTCGCGCCGGAGCCAAAGCTCAATAGGGGTTGGCAGATGGTTCCATCGCAGACCGGTTTTCAACACGAACAGGATGCCATTCAGCGCCGCCCGATCCGATAGGCGTGGGCGACCAGGATGCTCTTTGCGTCGGGGCTTGAGCGGCGGCAGTAACGGTTCGATCAGTGTCCACAATTCGTCATCAATGATTGGCGCTTCCACGGCGGCGTCCCATTCATAGTTGAAGGTTGGGGCGGCAGGGTTTCGTAGGTTAGGCGGACTTCAAGTCATGGTCAACGCGTTTATCGGTGGACGATGCAAGGCAACGGCGAGCATCCAGAGGTCGCGTCGGCACCGCCGAGCTTACGGAATCGCTTCTCAGCTTCCAGGAAGCCAGTGGCCGCCCGTCGCATCGCCATGTCGACATCGCGATAGCGGTCGGCCCGGCCGCTGACGCGGCGCACCGCGCCGTTCAGATTCTCGATCAGGTTCGTCGTCGCCAGGCTGCGGACCAGCCGCGGCGTCAGGTCCAGGCGGTTGACCGTGAACGTTTCCCCAAGCCCCTCAAGCAGCGAGGCCGCCACGTCCGGATGGTCGGTCTTCAACCATGCCGCCTGGGCCTTCAGCCGAGCAAGGCCGTCGTCGGCCGGCAGCTTGTATGCGGCACGCATGACCGAGGCGACCTGCTGTCGGGTCTGCTTCGGCAGCCGTTCGGTCACGTTGCGAATCTTGTGGGTCCGGCACCGCTGGACGTGGGCTCGTTCGCCGAACACTGCCTGGCTCGCTGAGCGCAGCGCCTTGGACCCATCAATCACGAACAGATAGTCCCGGTCGGTCGCCAGCCCGCGTTCAATCAGGCTATTCAGCAGATCCTTAAAGGCGAGTTCAAAAATCAGTGAGGGGCTGTTTACTTTCTCGGCAAGCTGTTAACCTTGGATGTCAGTGGACTTGCCCCTGCATGACCGGACACGCGGTCACGTTTCGGTTGGTGAAGTTGCGCGCTGGCGGAATTCGCGTGGCGAGCAGTATTTCAAGGCGCTGTGCGGATGCGACTCGTTGTAGTGGTCAAACGCGATGGCCAAGTTTTGCAGTGCGGTTCTGACGTCA
>JAYFRX010000143.1:0-6761 GCA_040946945.1 Burkholderia sp.
GGCTTCCTGGAAGCTGAGAAGCGATTCCGTAAGCTCGGCGGTGCCGACGACCTCTGGATGCTCGCCGTTGCCTTGCATCGTCCGACCGATAAACGCGTTGACCATGACTTGAAGTCCGCCTAACCTATGAAACCCTGCCGCCCCAACCATTCAACTACGAATGGGACGCCGCCCGCCGATGTTGACAACCACTAACTTCCGCCCGCTCGCCCTCGCCGCACGGACCTCTTCATGCGGAAGCCCTGCGGGGGCCGAGCCCGAATAGGTAGCCGGTGCCGGACCTTGCTATGATTGAGGAGTACACCTATTTCGAACCACGCGGGCGACCGCCCGCCACCGGACAACACGACGATGCCTGCTCATACCAACGCACCCGCGCGCCATTTCCTGCATACGCAGGAGCAACTGAAAGAAATCGCCTCGGACATCCTCCGGCACGCGAAGGTGCTCGGTGCGTCCGACGCGTTGACCGAAATCTCGGAAGGCGACTGCCTGTCGGTGTCGATGCGGCGTCGCGAAGTCGAGACCATCGAGCACAATCGCGACAAGATAGTCAGTGTCACGGTGTTCATCGGTAAGAAGTGCGGCAATGCGAGAACCTCGAACTTCTCCCCGGCCGCGCTGAAGGACACCGTGGCGGCCGCCTACAACATCGCGCGCTTCACGACCGAGGACGAAGCAGCTGGCCTGGCCGAGGAAGAGCTGCTCGAGACCGAGCCGCGCGACCTCGATCTCTACCATCCCTGGGCGCTGTCGGTCGACAAGGCCGTTGAGATCGCGCGCCGCTCGGAGGACGCTGCCTTCGCGGTCAGCCCGCAGATCCGCAATTCCGAGGGCGCGCGCGTATCGGCCCAGCATTCGCAGTTCGTGCTGGCTACCTCGCGCGGTTTTCTCGCCGGTTATCCCTCTTCGCACCACTGCGTGGCCTGCGGGCCGATCGCCGGCAGCGGCCGCCACATGCAGCGCGACGATTGGTACACCTTCGAGCGCAACGCGGATGACCTCGCCGAGCCCGAGGCGGTCGGCCGTTACGCGGCCGAGCGCGCGCTGTCCCGCATGGGCGCGCGCCGGCTCTATACGTGCAAGGTGCCGGTGTTGTTCGAGGCGCCGCTCGCGGCCGGTCTGCTCGGTGCCTTCGTGCAGGCCACCAGCGGCGGCGCGCTGTACCGCAAGACCAGCTTCCTGGTCGACTGTCTCGGCAAACCGGTGTTCGCCCCGCACGTGCAGGTGGTCGAGGATCCGCACGTGCCGCGCGCGCTGGGCAGCGCGCCGTTCGACGAGGAAGGCGTGCGCACGCGCGCGCGTAGCGTGGTCAAGGACGGCGTGGTGGAGGGCTACTTCCTGTCGACCTATTTGGCCCGCAAGCTCGGCACGCAGACCACCGGCAATGCCGGCGGCTCGCACAACCTCGCGCTGCGTAGCAAGGAGACGCGCGCCGGCGACGATTTCGAGGCGATGCTCAAGAAGCTCGGCACCGGCCTGCTGCTGACCGAGCTGATGGGGCAGGGCGTGAACTACGTGACGGGCGACTACTCGCGCGGCGCGGTCGGCTTCTGGGTCGAGAACGGCGTGATCCAGTACCCGGTGGAGGAAATAACGGTGGCGAGCACGCTGCAGGAGATGTTCCGCCACATCGTCGCGATCGGTGCCGATACCATCGTGCGCGACACCAAGGAAATCGGTTCGGTGCTGATCGAGCAGATGACGATCGCGGGGCAGTGAACCCGTGGCGGGCAAGGCAGGGCTTCCGCATGAAGAGGTCGGTGTGGCAAGGGTGAGCGGGCGGAAGTGAGTGGTTGTAAACATCGGCGTGCTGGAGTTTACTCTCAATTTTTGGCGAAGCGAGAGATGCCTTCGATCATGGATGCGTTCGTCGAGTTGCGGGATCCGCGGTGCCGTCAGCGCCGTTACCCGCTCGACGAGATTGTGCTGACGGCGCTGTGCGCCGTCCGGTGTTGTAGTGGGAGACGAATTGATCGATACGCTTGACCAGTTGTTTGACCAAGCTGAACGAGCCTCCGCGGATCGCCTTGTCGGTGATCAAAGCAAAGAAGCGTTCGACCTGGTTGAGCCACGAGCTGTAGGTGGGCATGAAATGCATGTGCCAGCGGGGGGCGCGCGGCCAGCCACGCCTTGACCTTCGGGTGCTGGTGACTGCCGTAGTTGTCGACGATGCAATGCACGTCGAGCTCAGCGGGGACGGTCTTGTCGATTTCGCGCAGAAACGGCAGGAACTCCTGATGCTGGTGGCGCGGCTTGCAGGTAGCGAGCACGGCGCCGTTGAGCACGTTCAGTGCAGCGAACAGCGTGGTTGCGCAGTGACGAACATCATCGTGCGTGACGCCTTTGACGTAGCCGAAGCCCATCGGCAGCACGGGTTGGGTGCGTTCGAGCGCCTGACACTGGCTCTTTTCGTCCACGCCCAAGACCCAGGCATGCTCCTCGGGCGGGCTCAGGTACAGGCCGACCACGTCGCGCAGTTTCTCGATGAAGAATTGATCGAGAGTGTGAAGCTTGCGCTGCGATGCGGTTGCAGTCCGAGCAGCTTGAAGTAACGGTGCACGCTCGTCGGCGAGATAGCCGTTTCGGCGGCGATCCTGCGTACGCTCGAGCGCGTGGAGCCATCCGCCGGCTTCGTGTGCAGGGTCTTGTGAATCAATTGAGCCAGCCGCTCATCGCGCAATCGTGCGCGGCTTGCCCGGAGGTACTTCGTCATACAGCCCGTTGATGCGATGCTTCAGGAACCGGATACGCCACTGGCCCGCCGTAGCGCGCGTGAGTTGCAGACGCTCGGCGATGGCGCTGTTGGGCTCCCCAGTTGCCGCTGCCAGTACGATCCGCGTACGCGTCACGAGCGACGGCCGAAATCGAACGCGAACGGGCTATATCGGAGTCAGTTGCGAGCGCTCGTCCTCGCGCAGCGCCAGTTCGGCCTTCGGTCGTCCCATGGGCACGCTGGTATCTCCCGTTCCATGGATACCGGCATGCTACGTGAACATAGATTAGTTAACAACAGAACGGAACACTAGAGGCACTCGACCTGTCGGGGGCGATCGTGTCGATCGACGCGATGGTCGCGCAGCGCGGGATTGCCCAGATGATCGTGGCGTCTGGCGCGGACTATGTTCTGGTGGTCAAGGACAACCAGCCCACGCTGGCGGACAGCCATTCGTGAATGGTTTGCTTCGGTTCAGACTGGCGGGCTGAGACGTCCGTACTGGGAGCACGCTACGCATAACAAAGGGCGCGGACGTATCGAAACCCGCGTGTGTCGGGTGAGCGAGGACGTTCAATGGCTCTCGGAGATGGGATAACACTGGACGGGTGTCCAGCGGATCGCGACGATGGCACGCACGCGGCAGATCGGCGATCAGACCACCACGCAGCAGACCTGCCTCATCAGTTCCAGGCCGATGAAGGCCGGCGAAATGTCGCGGCTGGCGCACACACACTGGGGGATCGAGAATCAACTCCATTGGGTGCTCGACGTATCGTGGGGCGAAGATGCCCAGCAGACACGCAACAAAAGCCGCAGCCCAAAATCTCGCGTGCGTGTGCAAGTTCACGCTGAACCTGGCGCGCATGGAGCAACAGCGGCGACCGCAGGGAGTCAGCCTGAAGAACATCCATAACCTCGCCGCGTCGGACATCGATGTGCTTGAACGCATAGGAAACTCAAAGCGCCGGAGCCGGCCAGTTTGGTGCATGATGTGCCGTGAGTCAGGGGCTGAACGATCAGACTGCTGCGTCAATGCGTCACGACTATCGCGAATCGGACATGTTTTCCCTCAGATCGGCCATTTCTTCTGTCTCCGGACGGACTGCTCCCCTTGGAATATCAGCTCACAATTTTTGCGCGCGCCAGTGCTTCATGATGCGGGCGCAACTGCGCCAGCGATTTGCCACGCGTGATGCCTGCGTACCGCAGCGGACTGCTGCACAACACGCATGTCAGCGGGTCAACCCCGAAGGCACGACGCTGCAAATCCCGATAGCGAATCGTCTTTACCGGCATGGGCTCCTGGTCGAGCAACGCGTAGACCTTCGGTAGCCACTGTCCCCGCACCCGATTCGCCAGAAAACCGTAGAAGTTGATCAGCCGAAAGTGCTTGTCCGGGATGTGTTGCACGAAGCGTTCGATGAACGCCTGCGTCTCATATTCCGCGATCCGATGCCGTGCGTCCCGGTGGTTCAGATAGTCGAACGCCACCGTCTTGCCGTCGTAGTGCCTCAGCCTCGACTGTGATAGCGGCGGGCGTTTGATGTATCGGCCCAGATAGTTGACGTTGCGCCGTTGATTGGCCGATGGCTTCGCGAAATGCACGATCCACGGCTTGCTGTAGTGCACATCCAGCCAACGGGCTCCAGGCTGCTCGCGTTGGACACTGCGCCTCCAGGTGCGCTGGCAAAATCAACTGCTCGTACGACCGACGCAGCAGATCGATGATTGCGTAACGCCACATCGGCATGATCTTCGTCTTCACGAAATACAGCGACTTCCATTGCTCGCCGTCGGCCGTCACACCCCCGCAGGTTACGCTCAGATGAACGTGCACGTTCCATTGCAGGTCGCGGCCGAACGTGTGCAGCGCCGTGAAAATCCCGGGCAAAACGCCTTTGTCCTGCGCCGCCCCTTTGATGACGCCAGCGGCCAACCAACTGGGCGATTTCAGCAACGACCGGTTCAGTTTGTACACGTTCCACAGTGCCGAGGGCATCGTCAGCGTAATGTGTTGCCAGCGCGTCTGGGACAGCCGCGCGTACTGCGTCGCAAGCCATTGGTCGGTCGCCTTCTTCTCACAGGTCGGGCAAAACTGGCTCTTGCAACTTAAGCAGACCTTCTTGCGATGCGGGCAGGCCGCGTTGGTGCAGCAATGGCTCGCATAGCCAATGACCTCCAACCCGCACGCCAGCATCCTTATTACGTTGTCGACGACTGCCGGCCGGATCTCGTCGCCGTGCGTCTGAACGTATTTCCACCACGCATCGTCGCGCTGGAACAGCTGTTTGATCGGGCTGACAGTTCGAATGGCGGGGCACCTTGCATGGACATGGACGCCCTCGGACTTTAGCACCTGTCGCTGCTCATAGGCGATCGCCCGTCTTCGAGCGCGAACCCTTTGCGCACCCGCGTTTTGTTTTTAGTCGCCGCGTAGCGGCCTACCTTGAGTCCATTCTCCGCCTTGCCTGACAAGGGCCTTCATACGGAAGCCCTAGCGGGCAAGGGCTCGCCAGTCTTGAACGACAATGGTGCCGCTCGATGCGGCACTGCTTTTTTGCGGCTGTTGCCGCGGCCTCAGGCCGGGGCCAGGCTCGTGTAGCTGACGAAGGCGTAGTCGAAGTCGTTCGGCGCGCCCGCGCGATGCGTCTCGCGCGAGACTTCGCGCCAGCGGGCCGGATCCGGTGCCGGGAACGCGGTGTCGCCCTCGAAATCGGCATCGATTTCGGTGACGATCAGCTTGTCGGCCTGGCCGAGCCCCTCGGCATATAGCTGGGCGCCGCCGATCAGGAAGGCCTCGGCCGCGCTGTCGCGTGCGGCCACAGCCAGCGCCTCGGCCAGCGAGCCGACCGTGTCGCAGCCCTCGAAGCGGCGCGCGGCATTGCGCGTGACGACGATATTGCGGCGCCCCAGCAGAGCGTGGCCGATCGATTCGTGAGTTTTGCGGCCCATCACGATCGGCGCACCCATCGTGGTGCGTTTGAAGAAGGCCAGGTCCTCGGGGAGCTTCCACGGGAGCTGGTTGTCACTACCGATCACGCCATTGCGGGCGCGCGCGACGATCAGGGTCAGGGTGGTCATGACGATATCCGGAGCAGGCTGCAAAGCGAGCGATTCTACCGGATCGGCTGCCGCGGCAAAGCCCGCGCGGCCCGTTCGATCTTCAGCGGCCGCCGGTGCCGCTCAGTGGCGGGGCGGCTTCTTTTAGCGCATCGCCCATTGCCTGGCGGCATATCCAGATCTGCAAAGCCGTACACCGGAAACTCGGGACGGTACTTGGCCGTGCGGAACAGGGATTCGACGAACGCGTACAGGAGAACCACATGCCGGCCACGGTGGCAGGCAAATACGTCATATCCCATAACCAGACTTGGCGGTGCGGCGGCTCCGGTTTTTCTAGACACAGATTTGGGGTAAAACGCATCCAAACTGGAGTCTGAGATGTTGAAGAAGGAGACGTGCAGGAAGAGTTGCGCTGGCGGCGACGGAGGGCGCGCGTAGCGCGGCCGTAGACGCCGCCAGCGCCGCCGAATTCAAGCGCTGGTCCGTCCGGGCGCAAACGCGCTGTCGTCCTGGGCTTGCTGCGCGGCGAATCGATTGACCCGGTGTCTCGCGAAGTTGGCGTCACGATCGCCGAGCTCGAACAATGTCGCGAACTCGCCCTGGCAGGCATCGAAGCCGGTCTGAAGTCGCGCCAGACCGATCCGTTGGAAGTCAAGCTCAAGGAAGCCGTGCATCGCGTCGGCGAACTGACCATGGAGGTCGAAATGCTGCGCATGGAGCGCGAGCGGCAGGAGCGCCGCCCTTTGAGCGTCCCGAGCTCGTCGACATGAGCCACACGATCTCTGCGACAGGCAAATCCTTCGGATTGCAATGGGTATGCCAGGTGCTCGACTTTCCGCGCTCCACGGGGCCGCTTCAGAAAACGGAAAATAAAGCACGTTAAGCCGGTTGCAGAGGTCGCAACGGCCTGAACTTGCCCGCACCGATCTTGGCGCTGCTGCGCCAGAGGTAGTCGCCGGTCAGGTTGATGTGCTCCCAG
>JAYFRX010000144.1:0-6736 GCA_040946945.1 Burkholderia sp.
CGAGCAGTTCAGCGTCGTCCACCATGTCGCACTTGTTCAGGAACACGATGATGTACGGAACGCCAACCTGACGCGCCAGCAGGATGTGCTCACGCGTTTGCGGCATCGGGCCGTCGGCTGCCGAGCAGACCAGGATCGCGGCGTCCATCTGCGCAGCACCCGTGATCATGTTTTTCACGTAGTCGGCGTGGCCCGGGCAGTCAACGTGTGCGTAGTGGCGGTTCGCCGTTTCGTACTCGATATGCGCAGTGTTGATCGTGATGCCACGCGCCTTTTCTTCCGGCGCCGCGTCAATTTCGTCGTACTTCTTCGCTTCGCCGCCGAACTTCGACGACAGAACCGTCGCGATGGCTGCCGTCAGCGTCGTCTTGCCGTGGTCAACGTGACCGATCGTGCCGACGTTGACGTGCGGCTTGGTCCGTTGGAACTTCTCTTTTGCCATGATTCTCTTTTTTCAAAAATGAATATTGGGTGGAGACGACTTACTTCGACTTGGCGCTGATGATCGCTTCGGCGACGTTACGCGGAGCTTCCGAGTAGTGCTTGAATTCCATCGTGTAGGTTGCGCGGCCTTGCGTAAGCGAACGAAGCGAGGTCGAGTAGCCGAACATTTCCGACAGCGGCACTTCAGCGCGAACGATCTTGCCGCCGCCAACCATGTCTTCCATGCCCTGGACGATACCGCGACGGCCCGACAGGTCGCCCATCACGTTGCCCATGTAGTCCTCCGGCGTTTCGACTTCGACTGCCATCATTGGCTCGAGCACGACCGGGCTTGCGCGGCGCATCGCTTCCTTGAACGCTATCGAGCCCGCCATACGGAACGCGTTTTCGTTTGAGTCCACGTCGTGGTACGAACCGAAGGTCAGGTGGACCTTCACGTCGACCACCGGGAAGCCTGCCAGCACGCCGGCCTTCAGCGTGTCCTGGATGCCCTTCTCGACCGCCGGGATGTATTCGCGAGGAATCACACCGCCCTTGATCTCGTCCAAGAACTCGTAGCCCTTGCCCTGCTCGTTCGACTCGAGCGTGATGACCACATGGCCGTACTGGCCGCGACCACCCGACTGCTTGACGAACTTGCCGTCGACATCCTTCGCCGTCGAGCGGATCGTTTCGCGATAAGCAACCTGCGGCTTGCCGACGGTTGCCTCGACGCCGAATTCACGCTTCATCCGGTCGACCAGAATTTCGAGGTGGAGCTCGCCCATGCCCGAAATGATGGTCTGGCCCGATTCCTCGTCCGTCTGGACGCGGAACGACGGATCTTCCTGAGCCAGGCGGTTCAGCGCTAGGCCCATTTTTTCCTGGTCTGCCTTAGTCTTCGGCTCGGCGGCCTGCGAGATCACCGGCTCCGGGAACACCATGCGTTCCAGGACGATCGAGTGCTGCGGGTCGCACAGCGTGTCGCCAGTGGTCGCTTCCTTCAGGCCGACCGCGGCGGCGATGTCGCCTGCGCGGACTTCCTTGATTTCTTCGCGCTGATTCGCGTGCATCTGCAGGATCCGGCCCAGGCGTTCCTTCTTGCCCTTGGTCGAGTTCAGCAGCGTGTCTCCCGAATTGACGACGCCCGAGTACACGCGGAAGAAGATCAGCTGGCCGACGAACGGGTCGGTCATGATCTTGAATGCCAGCGACGAGAACTTCTCTTCGTCGGAAGCCTTGCGCTCGGCCGATTCGCCGCTTTCCAGCTCGCCCTTGACCGGCGGGATGTCGACCGGCGACGGCAGGAAGTCGATCACGGCGTCGAGCATGCGCTGCACGCCCTTGTTCTTGAACGCGGTACCGCACAGCATCGGCTGGATTTCGCAGGTGATCGTACGATCACGCAGCGCCTTGACGATGTCGGCTTCCGGCAGATCGCCTTCTTCCAGGTACTTGTTCATCAGGTCTTCGCTGGCTTCGGCAGCCGCTTCGACCATCTTTTCACGCCATTCCTGGCAAGTGTCGGCGAGCTCGGCCGGGATGTCGACGTAGTCGAACTTTGTGCCTTGCGAGGCCTCGTCCCAAATGATCGCCTTCATCTTCAGCAGGTCGACCACGCCCTTGAAGTTTTCTTCCGAGCCGATCGGCACCACCACCGGCACCGGGTTCGCCTTCAGGCGTAGACGGAGCTGGTCGTAGACCTTGAAGAAGTTCGCGCCGGTACGGTCCATCTTGTTGACGAAGGCCAGACGCGGCACCTTGTATTTGTTGGCCTGGCGCCAGACGGTTTCCGACTGCGGCTGCACACCGCCCACGGCGCAGTACACCATGCACGCGCCGTCGAGCACGCGCATCGAGCGCTCCACTTCGATCGTGAAGTCGACGTGGCCCGGGGTGTCGATAATGTTGATGCGGTGCTCCGGGTAGTTGCCGCCCATGCCCTTCCAGAAGGCAGTGGTAGCAGCCGAGGTGATCGTGATGCCACGCTCCTGTTCCTGCTCCATCCAGTCCATCGTGGCGGCACCGTCGTGAACTTCACCAATCTTGTGGTTCACGCCGGTATAAAACAGAATGCGCTCGGTCGTCGTCGTCTTGCCGGCGTCGATGTGGGCGCTAATACCGATGTTGCGGTAGCGCTCGATAGGAGTCTTGCGAGCCACTTTGATCCTCTAGGGTTAACGCAACGCAAAGCCGCGTCACGCCTCAACACAAACGGGCGAGGCGCTCGAAAAAGCGCACCCGCCCGGATTTTTACCGCTTGATTCGCGCTTTCGCTTAGAACTTAGAAGCGGAAGTGCGAGAACGCACGGTTGGCTTCTGCCATCCGGTGAACTTCGTCGCGCTTCTTCATCGCGCCGCCACGGCCTTCGGCCGCTTCGAAGAGTTCACCAGCCAGGCGCAGGGCCATCGACTTCTCGCTACGCTTCTTCGCGGCCTCACGCAGCCAGCGCATCGCCAATGCCATACGACGCGATGGGCGCACTTCAACCGGAACCTGATAGTTCGCACCACCAACGCGACGGCTCTTGACTTCAACCACCGGCTTCACGTTGTTCAGCGCGACCGTGAACACTTCCAGCGGGTCCTTGCCACCCTTGGTCTGGATCTGTTCGAAAGCGCCATAAACGATGCGTTCAGCTACCGACTTCTTGCCGGACAGCATCAGCATGTTCATGAATTTTGCAACATCAACGTTGCCGTACTTCGGGTCAGGCAACACTTCCCGCTTGGGGACTTCGCGACGACGCGGCATGTTTCTTCCTTTAACTTTTCAGTTGGAGCTGAGACCCGCTCCGCGGCCACCAACAAACCCGATTTATCTCGTTCGACTAACCAGCTTGGCCGAGCTTGGCCGGGTGACCACTTACTCGACAGCACCGGCTATCCGGCACCACCGCATTAATCGCCTGACGGCGATCATCCATTCGGAGTCTGCTTACTTCGCAGCCTTCGCAGCCTTCGCACGCTTCGCGCCGTACTTCGAGCGCGCTTGCTTACGGTCCTTCACGCCTTGCGTATCCAGCGAGCCGCGCACCATGTGGTAACGCACACCTGGCAAGTCCTTCACACGGCCGCCGCGGATCAGCACAACCGAGTGTTCCTGCAGGTTGTGACCTTCACCGCCGATGTACGAAATCACTTCGAACCCGTTCGTCAGACGAACCTTGGCGACCTTACGGAGTGCCGAGTTCGGCTTCTTCGGCGTCGTCGTGTACACACGGGTGCACACACCGCGACGCTGGGGGCAGTTCTGCAGGGCCGGGCTCTTGCTCTTGGTCGTTTCCGACTCACGGCCTTTGCGAACCAGTTGGTTGATGGTTGGCATTGTGTATTCCTGAAAATGACAAAAACCGGCACACTTGACGACGGGCAAAGCGACGCCGGCATGCCTGCGGCTATCCGAAACCTGGAAGAACACTCCACCAGCCGGCGCATGACGTCGGCACACGTGTTTACCTCCAGAGAATCTTTAACCGAAGATTCTAAAGCAAAAATCTTAAGCGAGTCAACAGCTTGCGTGATTTTCCGGCGCAGGAATAAGTGACGAATCAGTGGCGCCCTCTGCGGTGATCTCACCGCAACATTCCATCTCACCGATCCCGCCCCCTCGATCTACCCGGCCGGCCTCATGCCGATTCGATGACGTCGATCAGATCGTCGCCGAAACGCTCAAGCTTGCGCGTGCCGATGCCGGGGATATGGCGCAGGTCCTCGATCGACTCGGGCGCGTTGCGGGCGATTTCGGCAAGGGTCACATCATGGAAGATCACGTAGGCGGGCACACCGTCGCTCTTGGCCGTCTCGGCGCGCCAGACGCGAAGCCGCTCCCAGCAGGCCCGATCGCGAGTCGACATGCCGGCGGTCGGATCGGCCCGCGCGCCGCTGCGCGCCGAGGACTGGCGTGAGCTCTTGGGCTTCACGTAGCGGCGCAGCGTGACGGTTTCCTCGCCCTTGAGCACCGGCTTGCTGGCCGCCGTCAGCACCAGCGCGCCGAAACCGCCATGATCGACCGCCAGGTAGCCGAAGGCCACCAGCTGGCGGAAGATCGCGCGCCATTCGGGCTCGGAGAGCTCGGCACCGATGCCGAAAGTGCTCAGCGCGTCGTGGCCGCGCTGCTGGATCTTCTCAGTCTTGGCGCCGCGCAGGATCTCGATCAGGTGGCTGGCACCGAAATTGAAGCCGCTCGCGCGCTGCGCGCGGAACACGCAGGACAGGGCCATCTGCGCCTCGCGCGTGGCGTCCCAGGTGGCCGGCGGCTCCAGGCACGTATCGCAGTTGCCGCAGGGCTGGCTGGCCTCGCCGAAATAGCCGAGCAGACGCACGCGCCGGCACGAGGCGGTTTCGCACAGGCCCAGCAGCGCATCGAGCTTCGAGGTCTGGACGCGCTTGTGCGCGTCGTCGGCGTCGGACTCGTCGATTATCTTGCGCTGCTGCACCACGTCGCCGAGCCCGTAGGCCATCCAGGCATTGGCGAGCAGGCCGTCGCGACCCGCGCGGCCGGTCTCCTGGTAATAGCCCTCGACGCTCTTGGGCAGGTCGAGGTGGGCGACGAAGCGCACGTCGGGCTTGTCGATGCCCATGCCGAAGGCGATCGTCGCGCACATCACGATGCCATCCACGCGCTGGAACATTTTCTGGTGGCGCTGGCGGATCTCGAACTCCATCCCGGCGTGGTACGGCAGCGCGCGCACGCCCTGGGTCTTGAGCCACTCGGCGGTTTCCTCGACCTTGCGGCGCGACAAGCAGTACACCACGCCCGCATCGGTGGTGCCGTCGGCATTGGTGTGTTCGGCGCGGATGAAGTCGAGCAGCTGTGAGCGCGCATTGTCCTTCTCGACGATCCGGTAGCGGATATTGGGCCGGTCGAAGCTCGACACGAACACGCGCGCGTCGTCGAGCGCGAGACGCTGAATGATCTCATCGCGCGTGATCGCGTCGGCGGTGGCCGTCAGCGCGATGCGCGGAACGTAGGGAAAGCGCTCGTGCAGGATCGACAGCTGGATGTACTCGGGTCGGAAGTCGTGGCCCCACTGGGACACGCAATGCGCCTCGTCGATCGCGAACAGGCCGATGCGCGTGCGCTCGAGCAGGTCGAGGAAGCGCGGCGTCATGAGCCGCTCGGGCGCTACGTAGAGCAGGTCGATCTCGCCTTCGCGCAGCGCGCGCTCGGTGGCGGCCGCCTCCGCGCCCGACAGCGTCGAGTTCAGGTAGGCCGCGCGCGCGCCGATCTCGGTCAGCGCGGCCACTTGGTCCTGCATCAGCGCGATCAGCGGCGAAATCACGATGCCGGCACCCTGCCCCGATTCATGCCGCACTAGCGCCGGGAGCTGATAGCAGAGCGACTTGCCGCCGCCGGTGGGCATCAGCACCAGGCAGTCGCCACCCGCCGCGACATGCTCGACGATCTCTCTCTGTTGGCCGCGAAAGGCCGGATAACCGAAAAATTCGTTCAGGATTTGGAGCACGCGCGACATGAGGCTGGAGGGTTCGGGTGAAAAATCAAGGCTGCATTTTACAGACAGAAGCGCCCCTCGCCCCTTTTCTTCCTTCATGCCCTGGCCATTCAAACGGCCGAGTGCCCTCGCGCGCGGCACCCGGCGACCGCGCCACTATCGAGATCGCAATCGCGCACCCGGTGCCGCCGAGATTCAGCACGACCTTGTTGGCTGTCAGCAGCACGGTGAAAATGACCCAGCGGCAGCACATTGGATTTAACCCACCCAGGTAGGATGGGCCTTTTGGGAGGGCCGGTGCTTACAAGGGAGGTAGTCGTGGAAATACGTGTGTTGGCCCGCCAAGAATTGGGAATCCGGGAGATCTCACGGGAACTGGGGCTGTCGAGGAACACCGTGCGCAAATATCTGCGGAGTTGTGCTGAGCAGGAGCGTTCGGGACGTACGCAGAAGCTCGACCCATTCATGGCCGATCTCAAGACGGTCGCAATAGGCCGGGACGCCTACGGCCCGGGACTGCATCGCTATCAGTCAGCGTTCCTCCGACTTCGGCGGTGTCCTATTCGTAGTTGAAGGTTGGGGCGGCAGGGTTTCGTAGGTTAGGCGGACTTCAAGTCATGGTCAACGCGTTTATCGGTCGGACGATGCAAGGCAACGGCGAGCATCCAGAGGTCGCGTCGGCACCGCCGAGCTTACGGAATCGCTTCTCAGCTTCCAGGAAGCCAGTGGCCGCCCATCGCATCGCTATGTCGACATCGCGATAGCGGTCGACCCGGCCGCTGACGCGGCGCACCGCGCCGTTCGGATTCTCGATCAGGTTCGTCGTCGCCAGGCTGCGGATCAGCCGCGGCGTCAGG
>JAYFRX010000145.1:0-6710 GCA_040946945.1 Burkholderia sp.
AGGCGCTGCGCTCGGCGATCGAGGCAGTGTTCGGCGAACTTGCCCACGTCCAGCGGTGCCGGACCCACAAGATTCGCAACGTGACCGAACGGCTGGCGAAGCAGACCCGACAGCAGGTCGCCTCGGTTATGCGTGCCGCGTACAAGCTGCCGGCCGACGACGGCCTCGCTCGGCTGAAGGCCCAGGCGGCATGGTTGAAGACCGACCATCCGGACGCAGCGGCCTCGCTGCTTGAGGGGCTTGAGGAAAGGTTCACGGTCAACCGCCTGGACCTGACGCCGCGGCTGATCCGCAGCCTGGCGACGACGAACCTGATCGAGAATCCGAACGGCGCGGTGCGCCGCGTCAGCGGCCGGGTCGACCGCTATCGCGATGTCGACATGGCGATGCGATGGGCGGCCACTGGCTTCCTGGAAGCTGAGAAGCGATTCCGTAAGCTCGGCGGTGCCGACGAGCTCTGGATGCTCGCCGTTGCCTTGCATCGTCCGACCGATAAACCCGTTGACCATGATTTAAAGTCCGCCTAACCTACGAAACCCTGCCGCCCCAACCTTCAACTACGAATGGGACGCCGCCCGTCCGACCCGCCAGCGGCTCGAGGCGATCCGTGCCGATCTAGCTCGTACGCCGTTCGTCGGTGAAGGGGCGCGCCAGGTATCGGCGCGCCTGCGCATCCAGGACGACATCCGCGTGTCCCGAGCCCATGTCTCGCCGCTGATGCACGAACACGGTTTGCTTTCGCCCCACCGGCGACCGCAGAAACCGCCCAACGCTCATAATGGTCGAATGGTGGCCGATCGACCTAACGAGATGTGGGGCGCTGATGGCGCCAAGGTTCAAACCGTCGGTGAGGGCCTGGTCTGGATCTTCGCTGCGGTCGATCATTGTGACGCAGCGTGCGTGGGCATCCACACGTCACCAAGGTGGGCGACCGCTTTGCCGCACTGGAGCCAATCAGCCAAGGGGGCACGAGCAGTTCGGATCGGTCGAAGCTGACGCCGGCCGCGGACTGTCCCTGCGAATGGATCACGGCTCACAGTACAGGTCGGACGATTTCTGCGCCCAGCTCAAGTTCTGGGGGATTACGCCGAGCTACGCCTTCGTCGCTGAGCCGCAGACCAACGGCGTCGCCGAGCGTTTCAATCGGACCATGAAGGAGCAAGCTATCCACGGGCGTCTGTTCAACAACGTTGAAGAAGTTCGTGCTGCCGCCGTCGCGTTCAAGGATCGATACAATCGCGAATGGCGTCTCGAAAACCTGGGCTTCAAGCCCCCCCTCGAAGCCCGTCAGGCAACGCTCTTGCCGCTTGCCGCCTGATCGCAAAATCGTGTCTAAACAACCGGATCCGGTACAAAAATAGCGGCCGCTGCGCACCACGGGGCGCGTGTCGCGTGCCGGCCGCCTCCCTCGTCAACCGATATCCATAAAAGGTTTGAGCACATGAACAAACTGTTGATCGCCACGGCCATCGGCACCCTGTCCGCGACGCTCTTGAGCGTCGCCCTGCAAGCCTCGGCGCAGACCGCCGGCACAATGATCAAGGCCGCGCCCGCCAAGAAGGCAGTGGCCAAGCGCCCGGCGCCGAAGCGCCATCTGATCCCGCGCAGCAGGCGCGCCCAGGCGGCCGCGGCGGCCAAGGTCGATCCGGCGCCGGACGGCGCGGTCAAGTGGTCGTGCAAGGACGGCCTGTCCTACCAGCTGGCCAGCGACATGAAGCGCGACCAGATCGTCACGGTCCACTGGGCCAACAAGAACTACAAGCTGCCGCGCCAGGCCACCACGACCGACGCCGACGTGTTCTATGATCCGGCCAGCGGCCTGAAGCTGGTGGTGATTCCGACCAAGGGCATGCTGTTCAGCGACAAGGAAGACACGCGCCTGGCCGACGAATGCGTGACCGCCGAGATGGCTGCCAACGGCACGCCGGCGCCGACGCAGTCGAACGAACTGGTGCCGACCGTCCAGAAGTAAGCAGCACTCGGGGTACCCGACCCGCAACGAAACAGCAGGCCAGCCACGACAGGAATCTTGATGTCCGCCCCGCAAACGAATCTCCGGCCCGCGCCGGACCCGGTATTGGTCGAGATCGTCGACTACGTGCTGGATTTCGAGATCGACAGTGAGCTCGCGCTGGAGACGGCGCGCCACTGCCTGCTCGATACGCTCGGTTGCGGACTCGAGGCTCTGTCCTACCCGGCCTGCACCAAGCTGCTCGGGCCGCTTGTGCCCGGCACCGTGGTGCCCAACGGCGCGCGCGTGCCGGGCACCTCGTTCCAGCTCGATCCGGTCAAGGCCGCCTTCGACATCGGCGCGGCGATCCGCTGGCTCGATTTCAACGACACCTGGCTGGCCGCCGAATGGGGCCACCCGTCCGACAATCTCGGCGGGATCCTGGCCACCGCCGACTGGCTGTCGCGCACGGCGATCGCCGCCGGCAAGCCGCCGCTGACGATGCTCGCGGTGCTGGTTGCAATGGTCAAGGCGCACGAGATCCAGGGCTGCCTCGCGCTCGAGAACGCTTTCAATCGCGTCGGCCTCGACCACGTTCTGCTGGTCAAGGTCGCCTCCACCGCCGTGGTAGGGCAGTTGCTCGACCTGACCCGCGACGAGCTGATCAACGCACTGTCGCTGGCGTTCGTCGACGGCCAGGCGCTGCGCACCTACCGCCACGCCCCCAACACGGGCTCGCGCAAATCCTGGGCGGCCGGCGACGCCACCTCGCGCGCGGTGCGCCTGGCGCTGCTCGCGCGCACCGGCGAGATGGGCTACCCCTCGGCGCTGAGCGCGCCGACCTGGGGCTTCTACGACGTGCTGTTCGAGGGCAGGCCGTTCCGCTTTCAGCGCCCTTACGGCAGCTACGTGATGGAGAACGTGCTGTTCAAGATCGCGTTCCCCGCCGAATTCCATGCGCAGACGGCCGCCGAGGCCGCGCTCGCGCTGTATCGCCAGATCCGCGCCGCCGGCCGCACCGCGGAGTCGATCCGCCGCGTCACGATCCGCACGCACGAGGCCGCGATCCGCATCATCGACAAGACCGGGCCGCTGGCCAACCCGGCCGACCGCGACCACTGCATCCAGTACATGGTGGCGGTGCCGCTCCTGTTCGGACGGCTGACGGCCGCCGACTACGAGGACGAGATCGCCCACGACCCGCTCATCGACACGCTGCGCGCAAAGATCGCCTGCGTCGAGGATCCGCAATTCACGCAGGACTATCACGACCCGGACAAGCGCGCGATCGCGAACGCGCTGACGGTCGAATTCGACGACGGCACGGTGCTCAACGAGGTGGTGGTCGACTATCCAATCGGGCATCGCCGCCGTCGCGCCGAGGGCATCCCTCTTCTCGTCGAGAAATTCCGCGGCAACCTGGCGCGGCGTTTCCCGGCGAAGCAGCAACAAGCGATTCTCGACGTGTCGCTCGATCCGGCAAGGCTCGCCGCCATGCCGGTCAATGAATACGTCGACTTGTATGTGATCTAGCCGTCAGATACAGGACATCTTTCCTCGCCTCAACCCAGGAAACCAGGAAAACACCATGGCCCACAATCTCCACAAAACCCTCAAGGAATTCGACAGCGGTTCCGGAAAAGGCAAGTTCTATTCACTGCCCCAGCTCGGCAAGGAACTGAAGACCAAGATCGGACGCCTGCCGGTGTCGATCCGTCTGGTGCTCGAATCGGTGCTGCGCAACTACGACGGCAAGAAGATCACCGAGGAACACATCGAGCAGCTGGCGCACTGGAAGCCCGACGCCAAGCGCGTCGACGAGATCCCGTTCGTGGTCGCGCGCGTGGTGCTGCAGGATTTCACGGGCGTGCCTCTGCTCGCCGACATCGCGGCCATGCGCGGTGTGGCGCAGCGCACCGACCAGGATCCGAAGAAGATCGAACCGCTGGTCCCGGTCGATCTGGTGGTCGATCATTCGGTGCAGATCGATTACTTCCGCCAGAAAAATGCACTCGACCTGAACATGAAGCTGGAATTCCAGCGCAACAACGAACGCTACCAGTTCATGAAGTGGGGCATGCAGGCCTTCGACACCTTTGGCGTAGTGCCCCCGGGCATCGGTATCGTTCATCAGGTCAACCTCGAGTACCTGGCGCGCGGCGTGCACAAGAAGGCTGAAGGCGCGGACACGGTGTATTACCCCGACACGCTGGTCGGCACCGACAGCCACACCACCATGATCAACGGCATCGGCGTGGTGGGCTGGGGCGTGGGCGGTATCGAGGCGGAAGCCGGCATGCTCGGCCAGCCGGTGTACTTCCTCACGCCTGACGTGGTCGGCGTCGAGCTGAAGGGCAAGCTGCGCGAAGGCATGATGGCCACCGACCTGGTGCTGACCATCACGGAAATGCTGCGCAAGGAGAAAGTAGTGGGCCAGTTCGTCGAGTTCTTCGGCGAAGGCACCTCCTCGCTGTCGCTGCCGGATCGAGCCACGATCGGCAACATGGCACCCGAGTACGGTGCGACCATGGGCTTCTTCCCGGTCGACGAAAAGACCATCGAGTACTTCGAGGGCACCGGCCGCACCAAGGCCGAGATCGCCGCCTTCGAGAACTACTTCAAGGCCCAGAAGCTGTTCGGCGTCCCCAAGGCCGGCGAGATCGACTACACCAAGTCGCTTACGCTCGACCTGTCGACCGTCGCTCCCTCGCTGGCCGGCCCGAAGCGTCCGCAGGACCGCATCGAGATCACCCACGTCAAGTCGACCTTCGCCGACCTGTTCTCGAAGCCAGTCGCCGAAAACGGCTTCAACAAGAATGCCGAGGACCTGGCGGCGCAGTACACCACCAGCAACGGCGTGAAGGTGAAGAACGGCGACATCCTGATCGCCGCGATCACCTCCTGCACCAACACCTCGAACCCGAGCGTTCTGCTGGCCGCGGGCCTGCTGGCCAAGAAGGCGGTGGAAGCGGGCCTGACGGTCGCCCCGCACATCAAGACCTCGCTGGCACCGGGATCGCGCATCGTCACCGAGTACCTGACCAAGACGGGCCTGCTGCCCTACCTGGGCAAGCTCGGTTTCGAACTGGCCGCCTACGGCTGCACGACCTGCATCGGCAACGCCGGCGACCTAACGCCTGAACTGAACGAAGCGATCGTCAAGAACGACATCGTGGCGGCGGCCGTGCTGTCGGGTAACCGCAACTTCGAGGCGCGCATCCACCCGAACATCCGCGCCAACTTCCTGGCCTCGCCCCCGCTGGTGGTAGCCTACGCGATCGCCGGCACCATCACGCGCGACCTGATGACGGAACCGGTCGGCAAGGGCAAGGGCGGTCGCGACATCTACCTCGGCGACATCTGGCCGACCAGCGAGGCAATCCAGCCGCTGCTGAAGTACGCGCTCGACCCTAAGGCCTTCGAATCGAACTACTCGAAGCTGACCAAGAAGGGCGACCTGTGGAGCAAGATCGAGGGCGAGACGGGCCAGGTCTACGATTGGCCGAAATCGACCTACATCGCCGAGCCGCCGTTCTTCGGCAAGGACTTCCCGATGCAGCCGTCGGACTTGATCACGCCGGTCAAGGGCGCGCGCGCACTCGGCGTGTTCGGCGACTCGGTGACCACCGACCATATCAGCCCGGCAGGCTCGATCAAGGAAGATTCGCCGGCCGGCCGCTGGCTGAAGGAGAACGGCGTGCAGAAGGCCGACTTCAACAGCTACGGCTCGCGTCGCGGCAACCATGACGTGATGATGCGCGGCACCTTCGCCAACGTGCGGATCAAGAACCTGATGATCCCGGCCAAGGCCGATGGCTCGAGCGTCGAGGGCGGCCTGACGATTCACCAGCCGAGCGGCGAACAGCTGTCGATCTACGACGCGGCGATGAAGTACGTCGACACCGGCGTGCCGACCGTGATCTTCGCTGGCGAGGAATACGGAACGGGTTCGTCGCGCGACTGGGCCGCCAAGGGCACCCAGCTGCTCGGGGTAAAGGTCGTGGTGACGCGCAGCTTCGAGCGGATCCACCGCTCGAACCTGGTCGGCATGGGCGTGCTGCCGCTGCAGTTCAAAGGCTCGGACAGCGTCCAGTCGCTCGGCATCACCGGCGAGGAAACCTACGATGTGGAAGACCTCGGTAACGACTTCAAGCCGCAGCAGGACGTCACCCTGGTGATCCACTACAAGAACGGCGAGACCAAGCGCGTGCCGATGCTGCTGCGCGTGGACACGCCTATCGAGGTGGACTACTACAAGCACGGCGGGATCCTGCCCTTCGTGCTGCGCTCACTGCTGGCCGCCTGAGCACGCGGTTTTGCAGGTCCCTGCTAAGAGACGGTTTCTGGGCCAGCCCCCGCGAAAACCGGACACTGGGTAACGCTTAAACTTTGAGGTAGTCTTCCGCCTATGTTTAAGCCTACAACTAACAACATGGAACCCATTAAGGTTCTGACCCAGCCGGAGCAGCGCCGGCGCCGCTCGGTCTAAGAGGTGTTAACAGAATGACTTTTTCAGGTGTCGCCAGCATATGATGCAGCAGGCGATTCTGAGAAAAGCCTCGTGTATGGAAGCGAGCTGTTCAAAGCAGATACGCAGTCGGCGGAAGTTGTGAAGCCACGAGATGGTTCGCGCCACAACCCAGCGTGTTTTGCCCAGCCCACTACCATGAGGCTGACCACGTCTAGCGATTTCGGTTGCAACGCCGGCGGCATGCAGTGGACGCCGATATTTGTCGTGGTCGTAGCCTCTGTCGCCCTG
>JAYFRX010000146.1:0-6684 GCA_040946945.1 Burkholderia sp.
CGCTGACTGGATCGCCTTCTACAACCAACAACGCCCTCATCAGGCGCTGAAGATGATGACCCCGGATGCCGCCTACGCCGCTACATTAACCCCATGACCTGAGCAGGAATCGGTGGGTCATTACATTTTCTGAAGCGACCACGAGTAACTAATTAGTAAATTCTATGCGTCAAGTGCAAAAATCTGCCGATTCCCCCTTGAAATTTTCAGCAGAGTTACTAGTATTGAGTTTCACTCAGGCAGCCGCGCGGATCGCTTCATTACGTGCGCTGCGTGTTTCGATTTGTTTGCCAGCAGGCTGGCAGGCGAACTAGGCGCGTAGGCCCGTTCGTCTCCCGGCTGCACTCAAGGAGGATACGATCATGAGCGATCTTTACTTCGGAACCGACCTCTTCAGCGAGTTTGACCGCCTGCAGCAGCAGATGGCGCAACTCTTCGGCGGTTTCCCGTCCAGCATCCGCGCCGGCCGGTTTGGCGCGTTTCCTCAGATCAACATCGGTGCGACCGACGAGTCGATCGAGATTGTCGTCTTCGCCCCGGGCATCAACGCCACCGAACTCGACGTATCGGTCGACAAGGGCCTGCTGACCATCAGCGGCGAACGCAAGTCGACACAACCCGACACTGGTAGCGAGACGCGCACCTATGCGCAGGAGCGCTTTACCGGCAACTTCCGGCGCGCTATCGAGCTGCCGGAGACCGCTGATCCCGACAAGGTCCAGGCACGCCACGAAAATGGCTGCCTGTCGATCAGCATCGGCAGGCGAGAATCGTCCAGGCCGCGCGCCATCAATGTCCAGTAATCCGAGGAGCCGATCATGACTGACACGACCCAACTGGCTGAACGCGACCAATCCCCCTTAGCGCGTCGAGACACTGAACAGCCCGCGCGCCGGATCACGCTCACCCCGGCCGTCGACATATACGAGGACAGCCAGGGCGTCACGCTGTGGGCCGACCTGCCCGGCGTGACGAAGGACAAGCTGGACGTCAAAGTTCACGACAGCAGCCTCTCGATCGAGGCCGAGGCAGTGGTGACGCCGACGCCGGCGAACCTGCGGCTGCAGCATGCCGAGGTCCGCGAACCGCACTTCGCCCGGACGTTCATGCTGTCACCGGACTTCGATACGTCAAAGATCGAGGCGACCCTCCAGGACGGGGTTCTGAAGCTGACAGTCCCTCGTCGCGACGAGGCGCGCCCACGGCGCATTGAAGTCAAGACCACCTGACCCGTCAGCAACGACAGGTCAGAAGCAAGGGCGGCAGTGATCGCGCTGCCGCCGCCGCGAGAACCAGGAGGGTTATTGTCGAAAGTGGTGTACGGCGGGCAGACGCAACTTTGAGAAGGCGGTGGCGGTTGATCTGAGAATGTTGCGTGTCAGAAGCACAACCAGCGAACCCGGCGGGAGCCGGAACAGCCCAGCATGGGAAAGTCTACGAAAGAAGCGAACAGCGGTAAAGCAAAAACGCAGCGTGTACCGGATCCGGTTGTTTAGACACGATTTTGCGATCAGGCGGCAAGTGGCACGAGCGGTGCCTGACGGGCTTCAGGGGGGTGTCTTGGAGCCCAGTTTTCCGAGACGCCATTCGCGATGGTATCGGCCCTTGAACGCGACGGCGTCAGCACGAACTTCTTCAACGTTGTTGAACAGCCGTCCGTGGATGGCTTGCTCCTTGATGGTCCGATTGAAACGCTCGGCGCCGCCGTTGGTCTGCGGCTCAGCGACGAAGGCGTAGCTCGGCGTAAGCCCCCAGAACTTGAGCTGGGCGTGGAAATCGTCCGACCTGTACTGCGAGCCGTGATCCATTCGCAGGGACAGTCCGCGGCCGGCATCAGCTTCGACCGATCCGGACTGGAAACCTGTTGTCAAATCTGGTGTACGAGCGATCGGCGGCATGATCAGGCGGCCAGCGGTTGCTGAGCCGGCGTGCTATCGATCACAGGGGTTTCGTCCTTGAAAGGAATGCCCTTCAGAAGCTGTTCAAGCTTGTCGACGTCGCGGATGCGGCACCACGATTTCTCGGCGGACTCGATGGGCTGGAACGCCATGCCGAGGAACGTCACGCGCGACAGGCCGTTGCGAGTGCGCGTAGTGCGATGACGCAGCGTTGCGAACGTCGACTCGATCGGTCGTGAGCTTCTCGACAGCTTTCAGATATTTGGCCGAATCCGTCGCGACCAACTGATCGAAATCGACAAGGGCCTCGGCACGCGTTGCGGCCGCCAGATTGCCTGAGCGCGCTGCCTTCCCCCGAGCGTGCTGCGATTTTGGCCAGGTGTTCAGTACATTTTCGATTTTGCGAAACCAGCAACGCTGATGCGGTGTTTGCGGACAGACTTACTCGAGGGCGCCCCATCACGCCGTCGCCGCTGGCCAGAAATGGCCCCGCTTGCAGCCCGCGGGCCTTCAGGCCAAGCAACATTTCCAGCCACGCATCCTTCGACTCGCGGTACCCGTCGGCAATCGCCACGCGCTCTTTCGTTCCATCCGGTTTCACGCCAATGACAACAAGCAGGCACTGACATCGGAATTTTCACGGCGCGCGCCGTATGAATGCCGTCAGCCCACCAGTAGACCGAGCGTGAAGCCGACAGATCACGCTTGTTCCACGGCTCAAATTCTTGAACCCACTGCGCCTTGAGCCGCGCCACGACGTTCCGTTCGGCGAGAGCCCTTTGGCCTGTTCGGCCATCAGTACGCTGAATGCTTCGCTCATGTCGCTCGTCGAGACGCCTCGCAGATAGAGCCACGGCAGCGCTGCCGACGCCCGCGGCGACTTGTGCACATACGGCGGTACCATGTACGAATTGAACTTCGCCCCCCGAGCCCGAACGGTCGCGCACCTTCGCGCCTGGACCGGCACCGGACCGATGGCCGTGACGTTTTCGCACTCAGGCAGACCTGATTAGTTACTTGACTCCGAAGCAGGCATGAAATCAAGTATCGTTCGCCGGATGCTTACACGGAGCGTGCGCCATGCCCATGAACAGAATCTAGTGTTTCAGGGCAGCGTCCCATTCGTAGTTAAAGGTTGGGGCGGCAGGGTTTGGCAGGTTAGGCGGACTTCAAGTCATGGTCGACGCGTTTATCGGTCGGACGATGCACGGCAACGGCGAGCATCCAGAGGTCGTCGGCACCGCCGAGCTTACGGAATCGCTTCTCAGCTTCCAGGAAGCCAGTGGCGGCCCATCGCATCGCCATGTCGACATCGCGATAGCGGTCGACCCGGCCGCTGACGCGGCGCACCGCGCCGTTCAGATTCTCGATCAGGTTCGTCGTCGCCAGGCTGCGGATCAGCCGCGGCGTCAGGTCCAGGCGGTTGACCGTTAACGTTTCCTCAAGCCCCTCAAGCAGCGAGGCCGCCGCGTCCGGATGGTCGGTCTTCAACCATGCCGCCTGGGCCTTCAGCCGAGCGAGGCCGTCGTCGGCCGGCAGCTTGTACGCGGCACGCATGACCGAGGCGACCTGCTGTCGGGTCTGCTTCGCCAGCCGTTCGGTCACGTTGCGAATCTTGTGGGTCCGGCACCGCTGGACGTGGGCAAGTTCGCCGAACACTGCCTCGATCGCCGAGCGCAGCGCCTTGGACCCATCAATCACGAACAGATAGTCCCAGTCGATCGCCAGCCCGCGTTCGATCAGGCTATTCAGCAGATCCTTAGAGGCCAGTTCAAAAATCAATGAGGGGTTGTTTACTTTCTCGGCAAGCTGTTAACTTTGGATGTCTGAACAACGGAACCCAAGGGATGGAAGCGCCAATCATTGATGACGAATTGTGGGGCACTGTTGCAATGTTCGCAATGAGTTAGTCTTTTGCGTTATTGAAAGGCCCTACATTTCAAAGACTCTACTCACCAGACGCATCTCGCCAAGGGCGATCACCATAATAAAATGCTGAGGCCTGGCCTTTGCGCAGTGCACGCATTACCTCAATGCCTTTGATTGTGGCGTAAGCCGTCTTTATCGATTTAAATCCCAGCGTGGCGCTGATTATTCTTTCAGCTTACCATGATCGCATTCAATGACATTATTCCGGTACTTAATCTGTCGACGTTCAACGTCAGGCGGACATCGGCCTTTGCGTTTGAGCAGAGCAAGCGCACGGCCATAGATGGGCGCTTTATCCGTGTTGATAAAGCGCGGGATCTGCCACTTCTTCACGTTGTTGAAGATTTTACCCCAGAACCGGTATGCGGCTTTGCTGTTACGACGCGGGGAGAGATAAAAATCGATGGTGCGTCCCCTGCTGTCGACGGCCCGGTAAAGATAAGCCCAGCGACCATTGATCTTCACATACGTTTCGTCAATGTGCCACGGGTTGAGATCGGAGGGGTTACGCCAGTACCAGGGGTCGTTTCAGAAAACGGAATTTAAAGCACGTTAAGCCGTTGGAAGCGGTTACAACGACCTGATCTAGTGGCACTGTTGACTGTCACAACCCAAGCTCACTATGCGAGCCCAGGCGTACCAGGCGCAGCGCGTCGGCATCGGGCTTCTGGTAGATCAGCACCAGATCGGGCTTGACGTGGCAATCTCGGTGATCTTTCCAGTCGCCAGTCAGGGCGTGGTCGCGGTGGTGCGGCTCCAGCGGCGGGTCATCCAGCAAGGCGGACAAGACGGCGTGTGAAGTTCGGCATCGAGTGTGGCGCGATGCGGGCCCTTCTTTTCGCGCTTGTAGGCGCGCTTGAACTGGCCGGTGTAGTCAGGTATCCGCATTGAGGTTGGCGAACAGGGCTTCGAGGTTGGCTGCCTTCGTGATCTTGCGGGCGCGGACGTCTTTCATCGCCTGGATCGTCGTCGCGTTCGGAATCAGCGGCTCGAAGGGTAGTGCCTTGTCCTGCGCCACCTCCGTGAGCATCAGCCGCACAGCGTCGGACACAGTAAGGCCCATCGCAGCCAGGACGGCGGCCGCTTCTTCTCTGATCGCGTCATCGATGCGCGCCTGTACCAGTTGGTTTGCAGCCATGATCCATATTTCCTTGTGATGGAGCGAATGACATTGTCATTCATGCATTGCCACAACGCAATGCATGATGTCAATTTGAGGTGCACTCTAACACAACGTCAGGAATGAGGCTTCAATCTCGTCAGAATAGGATCGAATATTAAATTTATTGACACAATCAGTCAAGAGTAATAGATTTCACCCAGACACACCCTCCCTTGGAGGCTACCAGCGCAGTCGTTTTTCCATTTCAGGCGCATAGCGCTGAACCCAGCGATAAATCGTGCGTGGTGTGATCAACATTCACACCTCGCTCGGCCAGCATCTCATGCAGCTCACGATAGCTGATGCCATATTTGCAGTACCAGCGGACCGCCCACAGAATGATGTCACGCTGAAAATGCTGGCCTTTGAATGGGTTCATATGCTGCTCAGTCAGCAAAAGGTGACGATAAGTTTATCACCTCCTGATTTTTGCAACAGTGCCCCAAATCGTGTCTAAACAACCGGATCCGGTACATCTCAAAATTCCGTCTGCCCGCCGTACACCACTTTCGACAATAGCTCGGCTTTCGTTACATGAGTTGTGCCGCAGCAGTCAACACCGATACGATCGTGGTGGGCCTGGCTGGATTTGAACCAGCGACCAACCGATTATGAGTCGGCTGCTCTGACCGACTGAGCTACAGGCCCGAAAGGCTCAAAATTTTTATCAGAAGCACGAGCGGCGTCATTCGTTCCAGGTGACGCACGGTTTTCCAACTCATCGCTTCGTCAGTGTGCAACAGCATCCTTTCCCGCCCCGTGAATCCGTCGTTTTCAACGACGGTGGCGCGCAAATATTGCCAATCCCCTTGCAAGTCTGCACAGGATAATTTTTTTCGTAGCTTGTTGGCTCGGTGAAAAAATTCATAAGTCGTCCTTGGCAACGATACGCATGGCACATTCAGTCGAGATCAAAAAGTGCGAGGTCAGCAGGCCGTGACAGCGCCTCATTCATCATCTGTCGGAAATCGGCTTCGTCCCACTCGCCACGGTCGAGGCGACGCATGACAGCCTCACCCGCCAGCATCATCTTCCGTTCGCGGTCATCTTTCGTCTGTTTGTACGCCTGACGGCTTGCCTTCTGCGCAGCTTTTCGTGCCGCTTTCATCTCTTCCAGCTTCGCATCGGTCGCAGCGATGCGCTTTTCAGCAAAGTCATTCCAGCACCTCTACGGGTTGCTTGCCAGGATCGATTCCAGCGGCGAATAGGCGTCGTGTGCTGTCTGCTCTGGCGCGGGCCTCTTCAAGCCAGACTGCCGGATAATTTCCGAGCAGCAGGCATTTTTCATGACGGCCCACGTGGTACTTGAAGCGCCACCACTTCCTGCCGTTTGCGTCGATCAAGAGGTCCAGTCCGCGTCCATCGACCAGCTTCCGCGTGACGCCCGGCATCGGGTGTTCTGCCTCGATCATGGCATCGGTTAATTTTCCGGTATTGCTACCCGGCTCAGCGCAGGGCAAGGGAGTCAGTCGTTACCAATCATCTATGGCGGTGTCCCATTCGTAGTTGAAGGTTGGGGCGGCAGGGTTTCGTAGGTTAGGCGGACTTCAAGTCATGGTCAACGCCTTTATGAGCTTGCCCGCAAAAAATGGATCCCTTGCTGAGTGTGTAAAACTCACGCAAGGAGGAAGGGAAGATGGGTAATCCGAGAGCTCGATATACGCAGGAATTCATGCTGGAAGCCGTGCGCATGGT
>JAYFRX010000147.1:0-6667 GCA_040946945.1 Burkholderia sp.
GGGTGCTTGGAATCGGGTCGCGCGCGATCCGTGGGGTTCGGGCCAGTTTTTCGCCCGCCCCAACAGTTCGTACCGACGAGGAATCGACGGCAGCGTATGAAAGATCGATCTGCCCGGCCTCGCGCAATTTGTCGAGCAGCGGTTCGTGCAGTCGATCCCATACTCCTGCTTTGCGCCAGTCGTTCAGTCGTCGCCAGCAGGTCGGGCCGGAGCCAAAGCCCAATAGGGTTGGAAGATGGTTCCATCGCAGACCGGTTTTCAACACGAACAGGATGCCATTCAACGCGGCCCGATCGGATACGCGTGGGCGACCAGGATGCTCTTTGGGCCGGGGCTTGGGCGGCGGCAGTAACGGTTCGATCAGTGTCCACAATTCGTCATCAATGATTAGCGCTTCCATCCCTTGGGTTCCGTTGTTCAGACATCCAAGGTTAACAGCTTGCCGAGAAAGTAAACACCCCCCTCATTGGTTTTTGAACTGGCCTCTTAGGCAATAGCTCATTGCCGGCCGATTTTGCCACGCGGGGTTCGCGGAATTTATAATCGCGAATCGGGGCCATAGGCGCAGCGCGGCGGCGGGCTGCGCATTATCGAACTGACAGGAGGTGCGCGTGTCCTTCACGCTGCAGGGAATTCCCGTTTCGAGAGGTATCGCGATTGGCCGCGCGTATCTGATCGCGCCGGCGGCGCTCGACGTAGCCCATTACCTCGTCGAGGCGCAGCAGCTCGAGGCCGAGATCGAGCGGCTGTGCGGTGCCCTGCTGGTCGTGCGCGGCGAGCTTGACGCGTTGCGCGCCGACCTCACCGAGGACACGCCGAGCGAGGTGGCGGCCTTCATCGACGTGCATTCGATGATCCTCAACGACGTGATGCTGGTGCAGGAAACCGTCGACCTGATCCGGGTGCGCCGCTACAACGCCGAGTGGGCGCTGACCGAGCAGCTCGACGTGATCAGCGGCCACTTCGACAACATCGAGGACGAATACCTGCGCGAGCGCAAGGCCGACATCGAGCAGGTGGTCGAGCGCGTGCTGAAGGCGCTGGCCGGTGCGCCCTCGGCCTCGCAGACGCTGAGCAGCGCGGCCGCCCGCAAGGACGACATGATCGTGGTCGCGCACGACATCGCGCCAGCCGACATGATGCAGTTCAAGAACCAGGCCTTCTGCGCCTTCGTCACCGACCTAGGCGGGCGCACCTCGCATACCGCGATCGTGGCGCGCAGCCTCGGCATCCCGGCCTCGGTCGGGGTGCAGCACGCCAGCGCGCTGATCCGCCAGAACGACCTGATCATCGTCGACGGCGACCAGGGCATCGTGATCGTCGATCCCGCGTCGATCGTGCTCGAGGAATACTCGTACCGGCAGTCGGAGATGGCGCTCGAGCAGCGCAAGCTGCAGCGCCTCAAGTTCTCGCCGACCCAGACCTTGTGCGGCACCCAGATCGACCTGCTGGCCAATATCGAGCTGCCCGACGATGCCAAGACGGCGGTCGACGCCGGCGCGGTTGGCGTCGGCCTGTTCCGTACCGAGTTCCTGTTTATGAACGATGCAAACGCGCTGGCCGAGGAGGGGGAGCAGTTCCGCGCCTACCGGCGCGCGGTCGATCTGATGAACGGCAAGCCGGTGACGATTCGCACCATCGACGTGGGTGCCGACAAGCCGCTCGAGGCGCTCGAGGAAGGCTACGAGAGCGCGCCGAACCCGGCGCTTGGCTTGCGCGCGATCCGCTGGAGCCTGTCCGAGCCGCAGATGTTCCTGACCCAGCTGCGCGCGATCCTGCGCGCCTCGTCGGTCGGCCCAGTCAAGATCCTGGTGCCGATGCTCGCGCACGCGCAGGAGCTCGACCAGACCCTGGACCTGATCCGCGAGGCCAAGCGCCAGCTCGACGATGCCGGCCTGGCCTACGATCCGAACGTACGCGTGGGCGCGATGATCGAGATTCCGGCGGCCGTGATTGCGCTACCGCTGTTCCTCAAGCGCGTGGATTTCCTCTCGATCGGCACCAACGACCTGATCCAGTACACGCTGGCGATCGACCGCGCCGACAATGCTGTCGCGCATCTCTACGATCCGCTGCATCCGGCCGTCCTGCACCTGATCGGCTACTCGCTGCGCGCGGCGAAGCGCGCCGGCGTGCCGGTGTCGGTGTGCGGGGAGATGGCAGGGGATCCTGCGATGACGCGCCTGCTGCTCGGCATGGGGCTCACCGAGTTCTCGATGCACCCGAGCCAGCTTCTGGTGGTCAAGCAGGAGATCCTGCGCGCGCACCTGAAGGCGATCGAGAAGCCGACCGCCGACGTGCTCGCGTCATACGAGCCCGAGGACGTGCAGCTCGCGCTCAAGCAGCTCGCGGCGGCCGAGCCGAAAGCGGACCTGACGGCCTGAGCAGCCCGGTGCGACGAAATGTGCGGTGGCTCCGGCTTTTCTAGACACAGATTTGGGGGTAAAACGCATCCAAACTGGAGTCTGAGATGTTGAAGAAGGTAGACGTGCAGGAAGTTGCGCTGGCGGCCACGGAGGGCGCGCGTAGCGCGGCCGTAGACGCCGCCAGCGCCGCCGAATTCAAGCGCTGGTCCGTCGGGCGCAAACGCCCTGTCGTCCTGCCCTTGCTGCGCGGCGAATCTATTGACGCGGTGTCTCGCGAAGTTGGCGTCACGATCGCCAAGCTCGAACAATGGCGCCAACTCGCCCTGGCAGGCATCGAAGCCGGTCTGAAGTCGCGCCAGAGCGATCCGTTGGAAGTCAAGCTCAAGGAAGCTGTGCATCACGTCGGTGAACTGACCATGGAGGTCGAAATGCTGCGCATGGAGCGCGAGCGGCAGGAGCGCCGCCCTTTGATCGTCCGGAACTCGTCGACATGAGCCACACGATCTCCGCGACAGGCAAACCCTTCGGATTGCAACGGGTATGCCAGGCGCTCGACTTTCCGCGCTCCGCGATCTATGTCGAGCGCGCCAGGGCGTTCAACAAGGTCACCCCACTTGCCCCTGTCCGACGTGGCCAAAAGCCCAAGGAGCCCGATCACAAGCGGCTCGCAGCTGTTCGCGCCGATCTAACTCGCACGCCGTTCGTCGGCGAAGGGGTGCCCAAGGTCTGGGCACGCTTGCGCATTCAGGACGACATCCGCGTGTCCCGAGCCCGTGTTTCGCCGCTGATGCGCGAACACGGCCTGCTTTCGCCCCATCGGCAACCGCAGAAACCGCCCAATGCTCACGATGGTCGAATGACGACTGATCGGCCTAACGAGATGTGGGGCGCCGATGGCGCCAAGGTTCAAACCGTCGATGAGGGCCTGGTCTGGATCTTCGCTGCGGTTGATCATTGCGACGCGGCGTGTGTTGGCATCCACGTCACCAAAGTGGGCGACCGCTTTGCCGCACTGGAGCCAATCAGCCAAAGGGGTGCGCGAGCAGTTCGGATCGGTCGAAGCTGATGCCGGCCGCGGACTGCCCCTGCGAATGGATCACGGCTCGCAGTACAGGTCGGACGATTTCCGCGCCCAGCTCAAGTCAAGTTCTGGGGGATTACGCCGAGCTACGCCTTCGTCGCTGAGTCGCAGACCAACGGGCGTCGCCGAGCGTTTCAATCGGACCATGAAGGGGCAAGCCATCCACGGACGGCTGTTCAACAACGTTGAAGAAGTTCGTGCCGCCGTCGTCCCGTTCAAGGACCGATATAATCGCGAATGGCGTCTCGAAAAACTGGTCTTCAAGACACCCCTCGAAGCCCGTCAGGCACCGCTCTTGCTACTTGCTGCTTGATCGCAACATCGTGTCTAAGAGGCCAGTTCAAAACTACTGCTCGGTACGCCTGAAGATGTTCCGGTACGCCTGAAGATGTTCCAGCAGACGAGGGCGCAGCCGAATTTGAAGAATGCTTCGTGAATGTCAGCTCGACGATCGAAGCGTATGCGAAGACGACGAAAGTTGTGGAGCCACGAGTGAGTCCGTTCAACGAACCAACGGAATTTGCTCAGACCACTGCCATGTTCAGTGCGACGCCTTGCGATCACCGGTTTGATGCCGCGTTCGCGCAATCGTTGACGATGCGGATCGGAATCGTAACCACGATCGGCATAGATGACCTTGGGTCTCTGAAGGGGTCGGCCGCGCGCGCCGCGGATCGGGGGAATCGCGTCGACGAGCGGCGGCAACTGGGTGACGTCGTTGCGGTTCGCGCCGGTCAGGATGGCGCTGATGGGAACGCCATTGGCATCTACGAGGATGGGGTGCTTGGAACCGGGTCGCGCGCGATCCGTGGGGTTCGGGCCAGTTTTTCGCCCGCCCCAACAGTTCGTACCGACGAGGAATCGACGGCAGCGTATGAAAGATCGATCTGCCCGGCCTCGCGCAATTTGTCGAGCAGCGGTTCGTGCAGTCGATTCCATACTCCTGCTTTGCGCCAGTCGTTCAGTCGTCACCAGCAGGTCGGGCCGGAGCCAAAGCCCAATACGGTTGGCAGATAGTTCCATCGCAGACCGGTTTTCAACACGAACAGGATGCCATTCAACGCGGCCCGATCGGATACGCGTGGGCGACCAGGATGCTCTTTGGGCCGGGGCTTGGGCGGCGGCAGTAACGGTTCGATCAGTGTCCACAATTCGTCATCAATGATTGGCGCTTCCATCCCTTGGGTTCCGTTGTTCAGACATCCAAGGTTAACAGCTTGCCGAGAAAGTAAACAGCCCCTCATTGGTTTTTGAACTGACCTCTAAGTTGCTGTTGATAGCGAGTCGCGTTTGAGGGTGGACGCCTTTGCGGTCCGACGAGCAGTCGAACCATACTGCAGCGGGATCGGTCGAGCCTGAGCGGCGATCATCGCGCACGTAGACCCAGAAACCGCCGGTCGCCGTTTTGCCGTTGCCAGGCGTGAGGAGCACCGCGACCGGTGTGTCGTCGACGTGTACCTTGCGGGAAACCAGCACGTGGTGCTTAATCGCTTCAACAAGCGGCACGCAGAGTTCCGCTACCTGCCCGATCCAACGGCCCATGCTGGCGCGATCCAGCTTCACGCCGTCGCGCGCCGCGATTTACGATTGGCGGTACCACGGCTGGCGATCGGCATACTTCGATACCGCAGCAATATCGGCAAGCAGACTTGGATGAGCGATGCCGTGCCAGATCGGCAAGCCGAGCATCGGGGGCTGTTCGAAGTGACCGCAACCAGGGCAGAGCAGCTGGTGGCGAATCGTACGAATCACTTTGAACGCAGCCGTCACGCGCGCGAGCTGCTCGGACACATCTTCGCCGATTGACCGCATGATCTCCGCGCACTTGGGGCAAGCCGAATCCGGCGGGAGCTCGAATTCTTCGCGCGGCAAATGGGGCGGCATGGGCTCCCGCGTAGAAGCTCGTCCGGCCAGCACTTTCGGCGTCTCGTCCTGATGCCCCTGAGCATCGGCAGCCCCCTGGCCGGCCGTCAGATTTTCTATCTGTACTTCCCAGTTTATCAATCTGATGGGCCAGCTTCTCGGGTTGTCTCCCGAAATACATTCGCCGGAGCTTGTCGATTTTCGCCTTCAGGGGTTCGATGTCATCGTCGCGAGCGGCGATCTCCCGAACTATGTTCGCGATCGATGCCTGCTGTTCGAGCCGCGCCGACTGTTGAGCGAGCACGATGGCTCGAAGCTCGGCAGCAGTCTCGGGAAAGGGCGCTCGTTTGGGCATGCGCCGCAGTTTACAAGTATCCGGCGCGGTTTACAACATCGACAATGTGGCCGTGCGTTGCGGCTGTCGCCAATCGGTTCCTTCGAGCAACATCGACCGCTGAGCGCTCGTCAGATGGAGACTTCCCCCCCCCGTGTCGGTTTGTGGCCAGATAAATCGGCCTCACTCCAATCGTTTTGCGAGCGCCCAGAGCCCGTCGTCAGTCGCCCAAAGCAGCTTCACGAGATCGCCGCGGCGGTCGCCAAAGATGAAGAACATTGCCGCTCAGCAGATTCTCCTTAAACGCCGTCTGCATTTGCGCCGCCAGTCCCTGAAATCCGCAGCGCATGTCCGCGATGCCTGCGGCCAGCCAGACGCGGGTGCCCGCCGGCAGCGCGATCACTTCAGGCAGTCCTGCAGGAACGCTTCGGCATACTCGGTAGACAGTCCGCGAATCTTCACGCGCGTTTGCTGATTTCCACCTCGATCTCACACGCGGGCGCCGGTATCGATACGCGACTCGCATCGTTCAACGATGCGCCCGACTGCTGCTCCCGCACGACCAATGCCGAGTCGATCACGTCAACGCTCAATAGCTCCGCGCTCGATACGCGTGGTACGGCTTCCCGCGCCGGCACAGCCAGCTTGCTGTTTCGATATTGCTTGAGCCATCCGAATGATGTTGGCGTTGATGTCGTGCCGACGCGCGACAACCGATACCGACATGCTGGGCTCCAACGCCTCCCGGATCACTTGCAGATTGAATTTTTGCGCATACGAGCGATGGGTACGGCCTACTACACGTTCGCCATGGTTGCTTCCGTCGATCTGAAGGCACCCATCATGAGGCAGAAAAATCAGCATGGGGAAACGGTCGACCCGAGCCGATCGGCATAGGGGCAGCCCTGAGGCTGCACCCCTGCCACACCACCCGGCATGCGGGTCCGCACCGGGCGGTTCGAGAAGTTGAGGTTAAGAGAGTCGGGGCACACCCAGTTGGTCGAAGTGAGCGATAGTCAACAC
>JAYFRX010000148.1:0-6633 GCA_040946945.1 Burkholderia sp.
TGTTCTGGAGCTTGGTCTTGGAAACCCGATTCTCTCGGATTCCTGCGGGAACCGCCGCATTCAACCTTCAACTATTTTCCTGATTAGTTACTTGACTCCGAAGCAGTCCTGAAATCAAGTATCGTTCTACGACGAAAAAGCGTGGCGCGGCGCGAGGCCCGCTCAGCGCGCGTCGGAGCCGAGGCGTGCGGCCCAGGCGGCGGTGGCGGCGGGGAAGAAGGCATCGAGCGAGGTGCGCGCGGACGGTGCCAGCGCGAGCCCGAGATGATCGGCCGCGGTGAGCAGCACGGCCAGCGGCACCGAGGCATTGAGTACGCTGGTGCCGGTCTGCTTGCTGAGCTTCTCACCGTTCGAGTCGACCACCACAGGTACGTGCAGGTAGGCCGGCGTCGGAGCGCCGAGACAGTGCTGGAGATGGATCTGCCGAGCCGTCGAATCGAGCAGGTCGACGCCGCGTACCACGTGGGTGATGCCTGCGTCGCGATCGTCGACCACCACGGCGAGCTGGTAGGCCCACTGGCCGTCGGCGCGCCTGAGCCCGTCGGCGCGCCTGAGCACGAAATCGCCCACCTCGGTGGCGAGATCCTGCGATTGCCGACCCTGCCAGCGATCGTCGAAGCCGATCACGGCGACCGCGCCGTCGGGCACGCGCAACCGCCAGGCGCGGGCCGGCTGCCGTGCAGGCCGGCGCGGCAGGTGCCGGGATAGGCCAGCGTGGTGTGGCGCTCGTGCGCGGCGCGCAGCGAGTCGGCGATCTCCTTGCGCGTGCAGCCGCAAGGATAGATATGGTCGGCCGCCGTCAGCGCCGCGAGCGCGGCGGTGTACTCGGAGTCGCGCCGGCTCTGCCAAACGGGCGGTTCGTCGGGGTTCAGGCCGAAGGTGACGAGCGTGGCGAGGATCTCCTGCGCGGTGCCGGGCATCGTGCGCGGGCCGTCGACGTTCTCGATGCGCACCAGCCAGTCGCCCGCGTGGGCGCGCGCGTCGAGCCAGCTCGCGAGCGCGCCGACCAGGGAGCCGAAATGCAGCGGGCCGGTGGTGGGCGAGGGCGCGAAATGGCCGCGATAGCGAGGCTTTAAGCGGGGCACTGGCGTGGCGAGGCGATGAGGGGCGGGCCGGGGTTCAGGCCGCCGGGCGGGCGCCCAGCCGGTTCACCGCGCCGGCCGGCTGGGCCGGGCGCGCAGGCCGGGCAGGAGCGGCCCGGCACGTAGTGCGGCGATTGCTGGTCCTCGGCCGACACCACGGCGCGGCAGGCGAAGCAGGTCACGTCGGCGGTCGGCTCCAGCCGAGGGTTGAGCGCGGTGCGGTAGTCGAACACGAAGCAGTCGCCGTGGTAATGCGCGCCGCCAACTTTCTCGAAATACTTCAGGATGCCGCCCTCGAGTTGGTAGACGTGATCGATGCCGATGTCCTGCATGTGGATCGCGGCCTTTTCGCAGCGGATCCCGCCAGTGCAGAACGACACCACGGTCTTGCCTTCGAGATCAGCCCGGTTCGCGTCGATCACGGCCGGGAATTCGCTGAACTTGTCGATGCGGTAGTCGAGCGCCTGGTCGAAGGTGCCGACGTCAACCTCGAAGGCATTGCGCGTATCGAGCATCACTACCGGCCGGTCCTCGTCGTCATGACCCTGGTCGAGCCAGGCCTTCAGTGTGCGGGCGGCCACCGAGGGCGCGCGGCCCAGCTCCGGCTGGATCGCCGGCTTCTTCATGGTGATGATCTCGCGCTTCAGGCGTACCAGCATGCGCCGGAATGGCTGCGAATCGGACAGGCTTTCCTTGAACTGCAGGTCGGCGAACTTGCCAGCGAACAGCGCATCCTCGCGCAGACAGGCGGCGAACGCGTCAGTGGCCTCGCGCGGGCCAGCGATGAACAGGTTGATGCCCTCGGGGGCGAGCAGGATCGTGCCACGCAGCCCGAGCGACTGGCAGCGCTCGGTGACGAGCGGCCGCCAGGCTTCAGGCGACTCGATCGCGACGAAGCGGTAGGCGGCGAGGTTGACGATGGACATGATGAACCGGGGGCGGGTGCGGCTCGCTCGGGCACAGGGATCAGCGCAAATAGGATACTATACCGTGCAGCAGGCCGCCACGTCAATGAGCAAACCGATATTATCCCGCAAACACGTCGGCAAACCAGTCGGCCGGGCAATGGAGGCAGGATGTCGCAGCCAGGCCCGACCTGGCCAGATGGCCAGCTGCGTCGATTTTTGCCGCGCGCTGGCGTTGCCTTCGTCGCGACGCGGCTACAATAACGCCATGTCAGATCCCCGTTTCGTCCATCTTCGCGTTCACTCCGAATTCTCGATTTCCGACGGCATCGTGCGCCTCGACGACCTGGTCAAGGCGGCTGCCGCCGACGGTCAGCCCGCGCTCGCCCTCACCGATCTCGGCAATGCATTCGGCCTCGTCCGTTTCTACCAGGAAGCCCGCGGCAAAGGTGTCAAGCCGATCGCCGGCTGCGATGTCTGGATCACCAATCACGACGATCGCAACAAGCCTTCGCGCCTCTTGCTGCTGGTGCGCGACAAGGCCGGCTACCTGAATCTCTGCGAGCTGCTCTCGAAGGCCTGGCTCACTAACCAGTATCGTGGCCGCGCCGAAGTCGACGCGCAATGGCTCGAATTCGAGCTCGGCCAGGGCCTGCTGGCGCTGTCGGGCGCCCAGCAGGGCGATATCGGCATCGCGCTCGCGGCCGGCAACGCCGAGGCTGCGCGCCGTCATGCGCAGCGCTGGGCACGCGTGTTCCCGGGCGGCTTCTACATCGAGCTGCAGCGCTATAGCCAGCCCGACGGCGAGGCCTATGTGCAGAAAGCCGCCAAGCTCGCAGCCGAGCTGCAGCTGCCGGTGATCGCCACGCATCCGCTGCAGTTCATGGACGACGAGGATTTTACGGCGCACGAGGCGCGCGTATGCATCTCGGAAGGCGACATCCTCGCCAACCCGCGTCGGCAGAAGTGCTTCACCACCGATCAACGCTTTCGCACCCAGGCCGAGATGGCCGAGCTATTCGCCGACATCCCCTCGGCGGTGCAAAACACGGTTGAGATCGCCAAGCGCTGCAACCTCAAGCTCGAACTCGGCAAGCCCAAGCTGCCGCTGTTCCCGACGCCGGACGGCATGTCGCTCGACGACTACCTGGTCCAGCTCTCGCAGGAAGGGCTCGAGAAGCGCCTGGTGCAGCTGTTCCCGGACGAAGCCGAGCGGCAGGCGCAGCGCGCGACCTATTACCAGCGCCTCAAGTTCGAATGCAACACGATCAAGAAGATGGGCTTTCCCGGCTACTTCCTGATCGTGGCGGACTTCATCAACTGGGCCAAGAACAGCGGCGTGCCGGTCGGCCCGGGCCGCGGCTCGGGCGCAGGCTCGCTGGTGGCCTATTCGCTGGGCATCACCGACCTCGATCCGCTACGCTACAACCTGCTGTTCGAGCGCTTCCTGAATCCGGAGCGGGTTTCAATGCCCGACTTCGACATCGACTTCTGCCAGCACGGCCGTGATCGCGTGATCCAGTACGTGAAGGAGAAGTACGGCACCGACGCGGTCTCGCAAATCGCCACCTTCGGCACCATGGCCGCCAAGGCGGCCGTGCGCGACATCGGGCGTGTGCTCGACCTCGGCTACATGTTCACCGACGGCGTGGCCAAGCTGATCCCGTTCAAGCCGGGCAAGCACGTCACCATCGCCGACGCGATGAAGGAAGAGCCGCTGCTGCAGGAGCGCTACGATAACGAGGACGAGGTCCATCAGCTGCTCGATCTCGCGCAGCGCGTCGAGGGCCTCACACGTAACGTCGGCATGCACGCCGGCGGCGTGCTGATCGCGCCGGGCAAGCTGACCGACTTCTGCCCACTGTATGCGCAGGGCGGCGGCGGCGTGGTCAGCCAGTACGACAAGGATGATGTCGAAGCGGTCGGGCTGGTGAAGTTCGACTTCCTGGGCCTAACCACGCTGACCATCCTCGACTGGGCCGAGCGCTTCATCCGCCGGCTCGACCCGGCCAAGGCCGACTGGTCGCTGGCCCAGGTCCCGCTCGACGATCCCGCCTCGTTCCAAATCCTCAAGAAAGCGAATACGGTCGCCGTGTTCCAGCTGGAAAGCCGCGGCATGCAGGGCATGCTGAAGGATGCTCTGCCCGACCGCTTCGAGGACATCATCGCGCTCGTGTCCTTGTACCGGCCGGGCCCGATAGACCTGATCCCGAGCTTTTGCGCTCGCAAGCACGGCCGCGAGAAGGTCGAGTACCCGGATCCGCGCGTCGAGCCAGTCCTGAAAGAGACCTACGGCATCATGGTTTATCAGGAGCAGGTGATGCAGATGGCGCAGATTATCGGCGGCTACTCGCTGGGCGGTGCCGACCTTTTGCGTCGCGCGATGGGCAAGAAGAAGCCCGAGGAGATGGTCAAGCACCGCGAGATCTTCGCCGATGGCGCCGCGAAGAACGGCCTCACGCGCGAGAAGTCGGACGAGATCTTCGACTTGATGGAGAAGTTCGCGGGCTACGGCTTCAACAAGTCGCACGCGGCCGCCTATGCCCTGCTGGCCTACTACACCGCCTGGCTAAAGGCGCATCACCCCGCCGAATTCATGGCGGCCAACATGACGCTCGCGATGGACGACACCGACAAGGTGAAGATCCTGTTCGATGATTGCGAGCTCAATGGCCTGAAGGTGCTGCTGCCGGATATCAACCAGTCCGAATACCGCTTCGAGCCGGTCGCGGAAGCCGACGGTAAGCGCTCGAGGACGATCCGCTACGGCCTGGGTGCCGTCAAGGGCAGCGGCCAGAACGCGATCGAGGAAATTCTGCGGGTGCGCAAGGAAGGCGGCGTGTTCAAGGACCTGTTCGATTTCTGCGAGCGGATCGACCGCCGTCTCGTTAACCGCCGCACCGTCGAGGCACTGATCCGCGCCGGTGCCTTCGACGTGCTGACGCCGAACCGCGCGCAGCTGATCGCCTCGGTGCCGCTCTCCATGGAAGCGGCCGACCAGGTCGAGGCCAATGCGATGCAGGCCGGCCTGTTCGACATGGGTGCAGAGTCGCCGCACGCGCATGCGCTGGTCGCCGAACCGGCCTGGGACGAGAAACGCCGCCTGCAGGAAGAAAAGGGCGCGCTCGGCTTCTACCTGTCGGGGCACCTGTTCGACGCCTATCGCGAGGAAATCCGCCGTTTCGCGCGGATGAAGCTCGGCGAGCTGAAGGAAGGGCACGACAAGCTGGTGGCCGGCATGATCGCCTCGCTGCGCACCCAGATGACGCAACGCGGCAAGATGATCATCGCGCTGCTCGACGATGGCACCGGCCAGTGCGAGATCACTGTGTTCAACGAGCAGTTCGACGCGAATCGCTGCCTGTTCAAGGAAGACAAACTGCTGATCGTTCAGGGCCAGGCGCGTAACGACACGTTCACGGGCGGGATCCGCTTCACGGCCGATGCGGTAATGGATCTCGAGCGTGCGCGCAGCCGCTACGCGAAGGCCGTGCGCATGACCATGAACGACAATGCCGACGCGGCCGCGCTGCGTCGCGTGCTGGAGCTGCATGTGGCCAAGGCCGAAGCCGCGCCGGCGCCGTCCCGCGGTGGTGGTCGCGATGGCCGTGACGGCGGCCGCCGCGCGTCGATGCCGAACGGGCTGGCCGTGCAGATCCTCTACAACAACGCACGGGCGCAGGGCGAGATGCGGCTCGGGGATGCCTGGCGCGTCCAGCCGAGCGATACGCTGCTGGCCGAGCTGCGCGCCATCTTCGGCGACGGCGCGGTGGAAATCGCCTACTGAGTCACGAAATCGGCCCGGTCACATGACCGGGCCGATTCTCTGTGGTGCGCCCAGCATGGGCGCAATCTTGGAGGTGTAAGTCCTCCCGTGAGTTGACCACAGCGAACGAAGCGAAACGCAACTGCGTGAGGGTGACCGAGCGTGGGGAGGAAGCGTGGAGCGAAGCCGTGAGCCGATGAACAAGAACCGGATAGAAGGCGATGCCGATCAGGGCGAGCGGGCCATAAACCGCAAAGCTCTCGTGGTCAAGGATCAGGCGTCGTAGATCCGGCGGTTGTGCGGTGAAGGATTGCGTTCTTACCTGGGGAGATCTCGCCTCATGTCTGAAAGGGCAACGATGTTGAGCCGGAGCGAGAAGTCAGCAGAGGCCGTAGTAGCCAGAGGACAGGCCGGTGAGGCTGGAGCTATTGGCGAAGGGCCGAACGAGAAGGAATGTTCAGCGTCATGTCGATGTGGCAGGCATTGCGTCAGATGCCCGTGCAAACGGGGCGAGCCGGAGGAGCGCGCGGTGAAGCTGCACGTGTACCCGTGAGTGACGAAGCTTGCTGCCCGCGGCATGAATCCGGAAACACAGGGTCGGCGCTGCTGGAAGCGGCGTTGACAAGGGAGAACCTGAAGGGGCGTTCAAACGGGTACGGGCTAACAAGGGAGCCGCTGGCGTGGACGGTCTGGACATAGACCAGACGTCGCGCCATCTGGTGAGCGCGTGGCCCGCGATCCGTGAACAGTTGCTCAAGGTAGGCCGCTGCGCGGCGACTAAAACCGTCGGTATGCAGAAGCGATCGCTCGCAGTGATGTAGGCGCGCGGAAAGCCGAAGATGCTAGAGTCGAATACATCGCGCGCATCGGGGAGGACCTC
>JAYFRX010000149.1:0-6595 GCA_040946945.1 Burkholderia sp.
CGCCGGCCGTTGTAGGCGCTGGCGTAGCGCGTGCCCTTGCATCGAGGGCACACCCAGCCATCGGGCCAGCGAGACCCGACCAGCGCGGCCTCGCATTGCGCTTCGTTGCCGTACTGCTCCTGAAATTCTTTCATCGACAGACCGGCCTGAAACTAGAGTCTGTTGATGGGCATGGCGCACGCTCCGTAAGCATCTGGCGAACGATACTTGGTTTCATGTCTGCTTCGGAGTCAAGTAACTAATCAGGTGACGTCAAGGAAAGCACGCGCTGGGTGGAAGGCTACAAACGCCTGGTGGAAAACCGGCGGGCGAGTTACCGGATACGCGGCTGTGGTGTATGTGGCAGATCGGGAGGCGGATATCCTGGCGCTGATGCGCTGCGACGACGAGTTGGCTACGCCGGTGGACTGGTTGATTTGCGCGACACACGACCGAGCTCTGGAAGGCGGCGAGAAGCAATGAGGCAAAGTCGAGCAAACCGAGCCGGTCGGCGAGGTGCCGTTTCAGATGGCATCGCGACCGGGACAAAAGGCGCGCACGGTCAAGCAGGCTGTGCGCGCGCGGCGCGTCACCTTGCCGGCCAAGGCCGGCCGATTGGAAGTGACGCGCATGGCGGCTGCGGAAGTGGATGCGCCGACAGGCGTGAAGCCGGTGCAGTGGAGCTTGTTGACGAACCGGAAGGTCACTCGCCCCGATGCACTGGTCGAGTTAATCGAATGGTATCGGGCGCGTTAGGCAATCGAGCTGTTCGTCAACGTGCTGAAGAACGGCTGCAAGGTTGAAGCGATGCAACTTGTCGATAGTGGAGCGGCTATAGCGTGCGCTGGCGCTGTTTATGATTGTGGCATGGCGCATTGCGTATCTGATGCGGCTCGGTCGAACCTGCCCGGATCTCGAGGCAGCATTGTTCTTCGACCCAGACGAGATCCATAGTGCGCACCTGCTGATGAACCAACGAAGGCCGCCGCACCCGCCAAGGTTGAACGACATGGTTCGACTGATGGCCCAGTGCGGTGGTTTTCTTGCCCGCAAAGGCGATGGCGAATCCGGCGCGAAGACGATCTGGGAAGGCTTGCAGCGCGGTCATGACGGCGGCCGAAACGTTACGGGCCCTGCGTAGCGAGGCCGTTTGATGAGAGATGTGTATAACGAGAGGTGGCATAGACCGATTCCGTTTAGTCAGAGAAAAAAGGGCTCTCTTGAAAAATGAGTGGGTTACGAGGCATGCGGATGGATCTTCGAGAAGTTGGGCTTGCCAGCGATCAAAAACAGCACCGTGCGCATGGTCGCGAGGTTGGTGTTGTACCCGCGAGCTTTTCACTTCGCGGCCTGGAATAGCCCGTTGATGGCTTCCAGGAAGCCGTTGGTCTGACGCGTTTGGGGCCAGGCCACGATGCCGTCGACATGACTACCGATCATGTGGGCGACTGCCTTCGTCGGATCGACCTTCGAGCGCATGACGTTCGTGCATCACTGCTCGAGCATTTCGCTGACGACGTTGATCTGCTTGCGATCGAGAATCTCCCGAAGTCGCTCGCGATAAAAGCCATGCGCGGGCGGTTCGCTTGGTCGTGACGTTCGCGATCATGCCATCCAGATCGGCGCGTTGTGCGACCGTCAGCTGATCTCGATCCTTCAACAGCGACCAGCGCAATCCTTTGAGGTTCAGATCGGTTCGCTGCTCGCTTCGTCGCATTTGGTCGACGGCTTTCGACGCATGGGCGACGACGTGGAAGTTGTCGACGGTGATGCGGGCATTCGGCAGGCGCATCTCGACGCCCTTGATGAACGTTGGCGACATGTCGATGCTGATTGACGTGATCTGTTCAAGCCCCCCCCTGCCATGTTCGCGCAGACTCTCGGCGAACGTTTCGGTTTACGCTCGATCGCGTCAGCTACGAGCGTCAGGTAGTGGTGGAGCGTTTGCAAGACGTCTGGTCGACGGCAACGCTCGCCATGTCGGACAGATCGATGTCGGCAAGTGCGAGTTCGACGTAGCGCTTGCAAATGGCGTGCACCCGGTGCCAGGACTCGCCGACCGTAGCGGGCTACCGCTGCGAAAGACATCTGCTGGGCGAGCATCAGCGCCATCGCCTCGAACAGCAGCGTAAAGCCTTTGGCTTGCCGGCCCAATCGGATTCGACGAGCGCCATGCGGCCATCAGGCAGCTTGACGTGAGGTGTGCGTACTTCGAGGTAGCAGTCGTGCTGGAAGACGTTCAGGTGGCGATAGCGCTTGACGACGGTGTCGTGCACACGATGGTCGCCAACGATCTCAGGGTGCGGGAAGCGGCTGCCGGCAACGAAATCGATGTTGATCGTGAATCGCTTGGCAGTTGCATCGAAGTCGACGCCATTCACAAACTACGGATTGCTGATACCCAAGGCCGATTCGAACAGTTGGCCATGCATGACTCCCCTTCGTTCCCGTGCAAATCGGGCAATCTAGTACCTACTCGAAATTTAACAGAGGCGAAAAAGGGAATATATGTCTTCTTACAAGGACCTTCTCGCACAGCGGGAAAAGCTGGAGAAGCAAATCGAGGAAGCCAAGGCGAGTGAATATGCCGCGGTCCTCAACGACGTGAAACAGAAGATTTCCGACTACGGCTTTTCGCTGGCCGAACTCGGTTTGAAAGGTGCCAAGGCGGCCAAGGCTGGTCGCGCACGCGCCGGTGTCGCGGCGAAGTATCGCGATCCCGAATCGGGTGCCACTTGGTCGGGTCGCGGCAAGCCGCCGCGCTGGATCGTCGGCAAGAATCGCGAGCAATTCGCGATCTGAATTCCGAAGGCGACTTAAACCGAATGGCACTTACTTTGGCTGCTGCGGATGACCATGTAGCTCAAGGTGTGGGTGTGCTGCGGCGTGGGAAATTTTGAGCCATGGGTAAGGTTTGGGTCGTCGCTTTCGTATTCGCGGCTCGATGCGACCAGACCGATGCCCGACCTTGGACTGAGCAATCAGCGCGAACCAACGGCTCCAATGAGTGGTCGCGTTCAGACCTCGCGTCACCCACTCGGTCCACAGTTGCAGGGCGTGCTTGAAGCTCAGGACACGCGTGTCGACGCCGGCATTGTTGGCGGCCTGCGCCATCAGGAGTCGGATCCGGCTGTAGACGAGCAGATGGACCCAGGTTCTTTCTCATTCATCTGCGGGCTCTGGCAATGAAGGACTTCCGTGCCGATGGTGGTCTTGACATCGGTGATTCGCGACCCGCTCTGCTCGAAGCGCACATCGACACCGGAAGCCATGAGCGTGGCGATCAGAAAGTAGTTGAAGTAGAGGGCATCGGCGAGCATCATGTCGTTCGCGCTGAACGCCGCGGCGAGCCGGCGACACAATCCCAGTTCGCTATTGCCTTTGCTGCTGTAGGGCCCCAGCGCTGCGTCGAGCACGGCACCGGTGGCCAGGCAAATCACTGCGACCAAGTCGCGCCAGCGGAAAACCTACGCCGGGCGCCTGAGTATCGGGCTGAAGAAAACACGCTTGATTCTCTTCGGTATCGGGCATCGAGATGCCGGCGCCGTCGACCAGCTTGACCGAGCGCTCGCGCCAACGCCATGGCGGGCGCGCCAGCGCGCTCAGGTGGCGGCCCGTTCTGGCGTGTCAGCCCACTGACCATCGCCAAGGGCAAACGCTGGCGGACTCGGCAATAGCTCCCCGTGCGAACGCTCATCGGACTCAGGCCGTCGGCGACGCGCTGCGCGGCCCAACTGTTGACCGCCTTCTGGCACGAACTATCCGCTTCCAGGACCTGACGCATGAACATCGACAGCGTCACCGTCGGCGGATAGATCCGCTCGCGATGCTCGAGCAGCAGCGTTTTGGTTGTCTCAAGTCACTCGGGGCTGTGCAACACATTGAACAATTCCACCGCCGCCGTCGACTTTGCGCAGCGTTCAATGCTGGTTCGATGTTGCTGCTGCGGACTTCGCGCATGACGATCCATCGTGACTGGCCTTTGGAAAGATGAGTTGGCTGTTTGGTAACAACCGTCCTATCAATTCGAGGGCCGGCCACCCCCTTACGATTCAATGAGTTACAACGCAAACTCCACACGCAGCGGCACACAGTAAGTGCCATTCGCCTCACGGGCCGCTTTGTCGTTTCCGGAACGCACGCGCGTGGCGCTCAGAACGCCGTCAGCGCGTAATGCAGGGCGATCCCGACGAACAGCGCGCAGCCGAGCCAATTATTATGGCGGAACGCCGCGAAGCACTTCATGCGATTGCGATCCTTGATCAGCGTGTAGTGATAGACCGCGCAGCCCGCCGCCGCCGCCCAACCGAGCCAGTACACCAGGCCGAACTGCTGGCTCAGGCCGATCCAGGCGTAGATCACGAACACCGCTGCGTAGCAGAGCATGATCGCGAGCACGTCGTAGCGGCCGAAGGTGATCGCCGAGGTGCGCATGCCGATCTTCAGGTCGTCGTCGCGATCGACCATCGCGTAGGCCGTGTCGTAGGCGACCGACCAGAACACGTTGGCCGCGAGCATTACCCAGGCGATTAGCGGCATGGTGTTCTGGATCGCGGCGAAGGCCATCGGGATGCCAAAGCCGAACGCAATGCCGAGATAGGCCTGCGGGATCGCGAAGAAGCGCTTCAGGAACGGGTAGGTGACGGCCACGAACACGGCCACCACCGACAGCCACTTGGTCAGGCTGTTGAGCGGCAGGATCAGCAGGAAGGAGACGATCGCCAGGCCGACCGCGATCGCCACCGTCTCCCACGCGCGGATTTTGCCCGAGGTCAGCGGCCGGTCGACGGTGCGCTTCACGTGGCGGTCGAAGTCGCGGTCGGCGTAGTCGTTGATCGCGCAGCCGGCCGAGCGCATTAGCAGCGTGCCGAGGACGAAGATCACTAGCAGCGACGGCGCCGGGCGCCCCCCCGAGGCGATCCACAGCGCATTGAGCGTGGGCCAGAGCATCAGCAGGCTGCCGATCGGCTTGTCCATCCGGACCAGCTTCAGGTAGAGGAAGAAACGGGCAAGCATGTGGAATTCCGCAGCTCGGACAATGGCGGCATTGTTGTACCGGATCCGGTTGTTTAGATACGATTTTGCGATCAGGCGGCAAGTGGCAAGAGCGCTGCCTGACGGGCTTCGAGAAGTGTCTTGAAGACCAGTTTTTCGAGACGCCATTCGCGATTGTATCGATCCTTGAACGCGACGGCGGCAGCACGAACGTTCTTTAACGTGGTTGAACAAACGCCCGTGGATAGCCATGCTCCTCCATGGTCCGATTGAAACGCTCGGCGACGCCGTGGGTCTGCGGCTCAGCGACGAAGGCGTAGCTCGGCGTAATCCCCCAGAACTTGAGCTGGGCGCGGAAATCGTCCGACCTGTACTGCGAGCCGTGATCCATTTGCAGGGACAGTCCGCGGCCGGCATCAGCTTCTACCGATCCGAATTGCTCGTGCCCCCTTGGCTGATTGGCTCCAGTGCGGCAAAGCGGTCGCCCACTTTGGTGACGTGGATGCCAACACACGCCGCGTCGCAATGATCAACCGCAGCGAAGATCCAGACCAGGCCCGCATCGACAGTTTGAACCTTGGCGCCACCGGCGCCCCACATCTCGTTAGGTCGATCAGTCGTCATTCGACCATCATGAGCGTTGGGCAGTTTCTGCGGTTGCCGGTGGGGCGAAAGCAAGCCGTGTTCGCGCGTCAGCGGCGAGACACGAGCTCGGGACCCGCGGATGTCGTCCTGGATGCGCAGACGCGCCCATACCTGGCGCGCCGCTTCACCGACGAACGGCGTACGAGCCAGATCGGCACGGATCGCCTCGAGCAGCCGGCGGTCCGACACCTTGGGCTGCGGACCGCGTCGCATGGGGGCAAAGCTGGGCGACGTTGCTCAGCGCCCTGGCACGCTCGGCATAGATCGTCGCGCGCGGGAAATAGAGCGCCTGCCCCCCCCCCCCCCGCTGCAATCCGAAGAGTTTGCCTATCGTGGAGATCGCGCGGCTCATGTTGACGCCCTCCGTCCGATCAAAGGGCGGCATTCCTGCCGCTCGCACTCCATGCGCAGCATTTCGACCTCCATGGTCAGTTCCCCCACGCGAGGCACGCCGTCCTTGAGCTTGACTGCCAGCGGATCGCTCTGTCCCGTTCCGCGCCGCGCATAGCGCCGCTCGGGGTGCTTGCGCATCGCCGCCAGGTCGATGCCTTCTAGCAACCAGTGAAACTGCTCGACGCTCAGTTCGATGATCTCCCCCCCCCTGTGCGTGGCCAGGAAACATGGTCCGCCTCGAGCCGCTTCATCAGGAGCCAAAATCCGTTGCGTTAATACAATGGGCTGCGGATTCCACGCGCACTTGGACGCCCATTCCACGGCCTGGACTTGCCCCTGCATGACCGGACACGCGGTCAGGCTTCGGTTGGTGAAGTTGCGCGCTGGCGGAATTCGCGTGGCGAGCAGTATTTCAAGGCGCTGTGCGGATGCGACTCGTTGTAGTGGTCAAACGCAATGGCCAAGTTTTGCAGTGCGGTTCTGACGTCAGGCTTGGGCATCCGCCAAACGTAGTCTCGCTTTATCGTTTTGACGAAACTTTCTGCCATCCCGTTGCTCTGCGGACTGCTGACAGGGGTCGTGA
>JAYFRX010000150.1:0-6592 GCA_040946945.1 Burkholderia sp.
TCGCCTCGGTCATGCGTGCCGCGTACAAGCTGCCGGGCGACGACGGCCTCGCTCGGCTGAAGGCCCAGGCGGCATGGTTGAAGACCGACCATCCGGACGCGGCGGCCTCGCTGCTTGAGGGGCTTGAAGAAACGTTCACGGTCAACCGCCTGGACCTGACGCCGCGGCTGATCCGCAGCCTGGCGACGACGAACCTGATCGAGAATCCGAACGGCGCGGTGCGCCGCGTCAGCGGCCGGGTCGACCGCTATCGCGATGTCGACATGGCGATGCGATGGGCGGCCACTGGCTTCCTGGAAGCTGAGAAGCGATGCCGTAAGCTCGGCGGTGCCGACGGACCTCTGGATGCTCGCCGTTGCCTTGCATCGTCCGACCGATAAACGCGTTGACCATGACTTGAAGTCTGCCTAACCTACGAAACCCTGCCGCCCCAACCTTCAACTACGAATGGGACACCGCCCCAGCGCGCGGCCTCGCATTGCGCTTCGTTGCCGTACTGCTCCTGAAATTCTTTCATCGACAGACTGGCCTGAAACTGGATTCTGTTCATGGGCATGGCGCACGCTCCGTAAGCATCTGGCGAACGATACTTGGTTTCATGCCTGCTTCAGAGTCAAGTAACTAATCAGGAAAAACGCTATTCGAGGATAACTATGTCAGTCTCAACACCCGTATCAAAAACACGATCATTCGCAACAGTTTTTTTGATCGAAATGTGGGAGCGCTTTGGCTATTACGGCATGGTCGCGCTGATGGTGCTGTTCATGGTCGAGAAGCTCAGTTTCGATGACAGCAGCGCCAACCTGATCTGGGGCGCGTTCGTCGCGCTGATCTATGCCTCGCCCTCGATCGGCGGCTGGATCGGCGACTACGTGCTCGGCTCGCGCCGCTCGATGGTGATCGGCGCGGTGGTGCTCGGCGTGGGCTACCTGATGCTCGCTATGTCCACCGACAATCTTCAGTTCCTCTACGCATCGCTAGGCGTGCTGGTGGTGGGCAACGGCCTGTTCAAGGCCAATGCCGCGAACCTGGTGCGCCGCATCTACGAAGGCGACGACGCGCGCCTCGACAGCGCGTTCACGATCTACTACATGGCTGTCAACATCGGCTCGACGGTGTCGCTGCTGGTCACGCCGTGGATCAAGGATCGCTGGGGCTGGCACCCGGCCTTCGCGGTCTGCTGCGCGGGCATGGCGGTCGGCGTGATCAACTACATGCTGATGCATCGCCCTCTGGCGTGCGTCGGCTCCAAGCCCGACGACCAGCCGGTGCGCTGGGGCCGCGCGGGTACCGTCGCACTGGGCGGCATCGCGCTGGCGCTGGTCACCACCTTCCTGCTCGGCCACAAGGCGCTGGCGGTGGTCGCGGTGTGGACCGCCGCGGTGATGGTGCTGGGCATCTTCCTGTACATGATTGTCAAGGTGAACCGCTCGGAGCGCTCGGGCCTGATCGCAGCGCTGGTGCTGATCGCCCAGGTCATCCTGTTCTTCATCTTCTACCAACAGATGTCGACCTCGCTGACCTTGTTCGCATTCCATAACGTCGATCCGCGCTTCACGCTGTTCGGCACCACGCTGTTCAGCTGGAGCGCCGGCCAGTTCCAGGCGCTGAACCCGATCTGGATCATGCTGCTGAGCCCAGTGCTGGTGTGGATCTACGACTCGCTGGCTAATCGCGGCGTCAACGTGCCGGTGGCGGTCAAGTACACGCTCGGCTTCGCGGTGGTGGCGGCCGGCTTCTTCGTGTTTGCCGCGAGCGGAAGCTTCACGGTGGACGGCCTCGTGCCCTCGTGGTTCATGGTGGGCGGCTACGGCCTCTACTCGCTCGGCGAGCTGCTGGTCAGCGGCCTGGGCCTGGCGATGATCGCGCGCTACGTGCCGGCTCGCATGGGCGGTTTTATGATGGGCGCCTACTTCGTGGCCACCGGCATGTCGCAGTACCTCGGCAGCATGGTAGCAAATCTCGCCAGGATGCCCTCGCACGACCTGCCCGCCACGGCCTCGCTGCCACTCTACGTGAACCTGTTCACGACGCTGGGCTGGGTGGCGGTGGGCGGCACCCTGGTGTCCTGCCTGCTGCTGCCGCTGATGGCCAGGCTCTCGCGCGCGCATCACAGCACCTCGGCCGAGCGGAAGGGCGGCAACGACACGCTCCAGGCAAGCGGCGCAGCGGCTCAGTAATAATCCATTGGCGAGCGGCCTGCGCGCCACAGTCGGCCGGCAAGCCGGCTGCGTGCGTCCTACACTATAAGCAGCCCGCCCACGGGCCTTGCTGGAGAGTAAAATCAATAAGAGGACCCCGCGGAGCGGAGCGGATCGTGCGCTTGCGCGCCAACATCCGCCGCGCGCAGCATTGCACCGCGCTATGCGCGGCGGCCGAGGTAGACGCCGAACTCGCGCGCGCCGCCGCTCCGGAGCCCGAGGACGAGGCTTACCGCGACGAAGATGTACCGGATACGGTTGTTTAGAGGCCAGTTCAAAAACCAATGAGGGGCTGTTTACTTTCTCGGCAAGCTGTTAACCTTGGACCTGATTAGTTACTTGACTCCGAGGCCATCAACACACGGCGAGGATGAGGTTTTGTCGTAACGGCGGCCCGAAGCAGGCGCGGCGCCATCGCGGGCAAATCGAAACAGCGGTTGAAACAGTAGGTGAATTCAGCGAGATAGCGATGGGCATATTTGGCGTGATCGATAGCGTGGTACGTGCCCTTGAGGGCCGTTTTCAGGTTGCCGAGCATCGTGTTGACCCAGCGAAACTCGGGGCGCTGCGCGGCCTGATGGCCACCGCCCGTGACATGGCGCTCATGACTGGCAGCCTTTTGCGTCACGCCGTCGAAACACCACAGGCCATTGGAAACGACGCACGCGGTGGGCATCAGGCTGCTGGCCGCCCAGACCTCAAGGGCCGCTTTGGTAAAGCCCGGCACGGGCGAGAGAGCCGCATGAACAGAGGACGGCCATCGTCAGAGGTCTGCACGGCCGCTACAAACGACGTCTTGCCGGGCGCGCCACGCCCACAGCCTTACCGCCGGAGCGTTCCCCGCCCAGATACGCGTCGTCGACCTCGACCCGTTCGTCGAGCCGGCGTCGCTCTTCGCGCAGCCACATGGTCTCCAGCAACTTGTGCTTGATGAGTCAGACCGTCTTGTAGCTCACGCCCAGCTGGCGTTTGAGCTCCAGTCCGCTGATGACGTTCTTGCTCTGCGTCACCAGGTAGATCGCCAGAAACCAGGTCGTCAGCGGCAATTTCGTCTTCTCGAATATCGTTCCGACAATCGACGAGCATTGGTACCGGCAGGACTGGCTTAGAGGCCAGTTCAAAAAGACTGCTCGGTACGCCTGAAGATGTTCCAGCAGACGAGGGCGCAGCCGAATTTGAAGAATGCTTCGTGAATGTCAGTTCGACGATCGAAGCGCATGCCAAGACGACGGAAGTTGTGAAGCCACGAGTGAGTCGGTTCAACGACCCAACGGAATTTGCCCAGACCACTGCCATGTTCAGTGCGCGCCTTGCGATCACCGGTTTGATGCCGCGTTCGCGCAATCGTTGACGATGCGGATCGGAATCGTAACCACGATCGGCATAGATGACCTTGGGTCTCTGAAGTGGTCGGCCGCGCGCGCCGCGGATCGGGGGAATCGCGTCGACGAGCGGCGGCAACTGGGTGACGTCGTTGCGGTTCGCGCCGGTCAGGATGGCGCTGATGGGAACGCCATTGGCATCTACGAGGATGGGGTGCTTGGAACCGGATCGCGCGCGATCCGTGGCGTTCGGGCCAGTTTTTCGCCCGCCCCAACAGTTCGTACCGACGAGGAATCGACGGCAGCGTATAAAAGATCGATCTGCCCGGCCTCGCGCAACGTGTCGAGCAGCAGTTCGTGCAGTCGATCCCATACTCCTGCTTTGCGCCAGTCGTTCAGTCGTCGCCAGCAGGTCGGGCCGGAGCCAAAGCCCAATAGGGGTTGGCAGATGGTTCCATCGCCGACCGGTTTTCAACACGAACAGAATGCCATTCAACGCCGCCCGATCCGATACGCGTGGGCGACCAGGATGCTCTTTGCGCCGGGGCTTGGGCGGCGGCAGTAACGGTTCGATCAGTGTCCACAATTCGTCATCAATGATTGGCGCTTCCATCCTTTGGGTTCCGTTGTTCAGACATCCAAGGTTAACAGCTTACCGAGAAAGTAAACAGCCCCTCATTGGTTTTGAACTGGCCTCTTATGCCTGTCGGATATACGTCGCGTCGTTCTGTGCAAGTATTGGACTTCGGCTTTTTTCGCTGCCTCATCCCAACGCGTCGCCTCGTATCCGCTTCCTGTTCGTCAGGCTAGCGCTTTGCCTCGGGCTTCCTTCAGACTCGTAGTCACCCACGAAACCCTTGCCTCTGGCTAACACTTCTCCTTGCCGGGTGTGTAGAGGACTTTCACCTCCGAGTGAGTGCGCCCTGCCGGGCGCACAAAAACAAAGCCCCTGCCAAAGGCGAGGGCTCGATATCGGATCGACCTGCAAATCAACTGCCGAAAAATACCGGGTTAACCCGGCAGGGAATAACCCGAATCAGACTGCCTGGATGTTGGCGGCCTGCTTGCCCTTCGGGCCGGTCTTGACGTCGAACGAGACGCGCTGGTTTTCCTTCAGCGTCTTGAAGCCGTCCATCTTGATTTCCGAGAAGTGCGCGAACAGATCCTCGCCACTGTTGTCGGACGTGATAAAGCCAAAGCCCTTAGCATCGTTAAACCATTTCACGATACCGGTATCCATATTCCTCATTCCCCAAACGATTTTAAATAAAACGAGCAACCCGTGAGTGCCGTCACCGAAAGCCCCGGCCCCGCCAAACCTTGTCGACAATGGGCAGTAAGCACCGCAGACTTCGTGGTGCTTTTATAAATGGGACAATCCAGGCTCGTCAAGAAAATTCTTCACATCTTCTGATTCGACTTGATACCGATCCAGATAAAAACGATACACCCCAGGCAAAATGCACCAATTAGCTGAAGAAAACCTGTCATTATTATGCGGCGGTTCCGGTTTTTCTAGACACAGATTTGGGGTAAAATGCATCCAAACTGGAGTCTGAGATGTTGAAGAAGGTAGACGTGCAGGAAGTTGCGCTGGCGGCGACGGAGGGCGCGCGTAGCGCGGCCGTAGACGCCGCCAGCGCCGCCGAATTCAAGCGCTGGTCCGTCGGGCGCAAACGCGCTGTCGTCCTGCGCTTGCTGCGCGGCGAATCGATTGACGCGGTGTCTCGCGAAGTTGGCGTCACGATCGCCGAGCTCGAACAATGGCGCGAACTCGCCCTGGCAGGCATCGAAGCCGGTCTGAAGTCGCGCCAGACCGATCCGTTGGAAGTCAAGCTCAAGGAAGCCGTGCATCGCGTCGGCGAACTGACCATGGAGGTCGAAATGCTGCGCATGGAGCGCGAGCGGCAGGAGCGCCGCCCTTTGAGCGTCCGGAGCTCGTCGACATGAGCCACACGATCTCCGCGACAGGCAAACCCTTCGGATTGCAACGGGTATGCCAGGTGCTCGACTTGCCGCGCTCCACGATCTATGCCGAGCGCGCCAGGGCGCTCAACAAGGTCACCCCACTTGCCCCTGTCCGACGTGGCCCGAAGCCCAAGGTGCCAGATCACGAGGGGCGCGCAAGGTCTGGGCACGCTTGCGCATTCAGGACGACATCCACGTGTCCCGCGTCCGTGTCTCGCCGCTGATGCGCGCGAACACGGCCTGCTTTCGCCCCATCGGCAACCGCAGAAACCGCCCAATGCTCACGATGGTCGAATGACGACTGATCGGCCTAATGAGATGTGGGGCGCCGATGGCGCCAAGGTTCAAACCGTCGATGAGGGCTCGGTCTGGGATCTTCGCTGCGGTTGATCATTGCGGCGCGACGTGTGTTGGCATCCACGTCACCACAGTGTGCGACCGCTTTGCCGCACTGGAGCCAATCAGCCAAGGGGTGCGCGAGCAGTTCGGATCGGTCGAAGCTGATGCCGGCCGCGGACTGTCCCTGCGAATGGATCACGGCTCGCAGTACAGGTCGGACGATTTCCGCGCCCAGCTCAAGTTCTGGGGGATTACGCCGAGCTACGCCTTCGTCGCTGAACCGCAGACCCACGGCGTCGCCGAGCGTTTCAATCGGACCATGAAGGAGCAAGCCATCCACGGACGGCTGTTCAACAACGTTGAAGAACGTTCGTGCCGCCGCCGTCGCTTTCAAGGACCGATACAATCGCGAGTAGCGTCTCCAAAAACTGGTCTTCAAGACACCCCTCGAAGCCCGTCAGGCACCGCTCTTGCCACTTGCCGCCTGATCGCAAAATCGTGTCTAAACAACCGGATCCGGTACACCGCGGAAAGCAACATACTCACGCAACCGCCTTCTCAAATCCCTCCTGGACTTGCCCCTGCATGACCGGACGCGCGGTCACGCTTCGGTTGGTGAAGTTGCGCGCTGGCGAAATTCGCGTGGCGAGCAGTATTTCAAGGCGCTGTGCGGATGCGACTCGTTGTAGTGGTCAAACGCGATGGCCAAGTTTTGCAGTGCGGTTCTGACGTCAGGCTTGGGCATCCGCCAAACGTAGTCTC
>JAYFRX010000151.1:0-6522 GCA_040946945.1 Burkholderia sp.
AGGCTGCCGTCCTGATACAGCTTGCGCCACGCGAACACCTGGTTCGCATTCGCCTGATGAGGACGGGCTACCCCAGAAACGGTAGCTCCGGGTTCGAAGGTTTCACGCACAATCGCCAGTTTTTCTTCGACCGAGCGGCGTCGGCGCTGCTCCGGCTGGGTCAGACCCTCAACGGGTTCCATGTTGTTAGTTGTAGGCTTAAATATAGGCGGAAGACTACCTCAAAGTTTAAGCGTTACCTAGTGTCCGGTTTTCTCGGGGGCCGGCCCACTCCTGAAATTCTTTCATCGACAGACCGGCCTAAAACTGGATTCTGTTCATGGGCATGGCGCACGCTCCGTAAGCATCTGGCGAACGATACTTGATTTCATGTCTGCTTCGAAGTCAAGTAACTAATCAGGAATCCGTAAGAGCGGGTTTATCGATCGCTTACGCACAGCCAGCCGGTGCGCGGCGACTGAGTTCGCGTGGCGCGCTCGCGCCCTTGGCCGCGGGCTGGCACCCGAAAGCGCCGGCCCTTCGTGTTTCCTTCACGCCGGTTGTTGCCTCTACCGCCGCCGGCCGGTCAGTTTAGTCGCGCGTGGCCGGGGCCGTGCCGTGGCTGAGCCAGTCGAGCACGTCGGCCGATTCGTCCTTGCCGGCGCGCGCCTTGGCCTGCGCGACCGCCTCGGTGATCTCGGCGTTCGGCGTGGCATGCCGGATCGCCACGCCCACCGCGAGGATGTCGATCATCACCAGGTGCAGGATCCGCGAGATCATCGACAGCTGCGATTCGCGCATCTCGATGTGATCGGTCTCGAGCGCCACGGTGGCGCGCTTGGCCAGCGGCGTGTTGCTCGAGGTGATCGCGATCACCTTGGTGCCGGCTTGCATCGCCACGTCGAGCACTCGCAGCAGCTCGGGCGCGCGGCCCGATTTCGACATCGCCACTATCACGTCGCCCTTGCCGAGCAGGGCGGCCGAGGCGGCCTGCATGTACAGGTCGCCGTAGGCGATGGTCGGCATGTCGAAGCGGAAGAATTTGTAGTGCGCGTCCTGGGCCACGATGTTCGAGTTGCCTAGCCCGTAGAACTCGATGCGCCGCGCATTGTTGAGGATGTCGATGGCATGCTCGACGTGCTCGAAGTTCAGGTGCTCGCGCAGCTGCAGGATCGCCGACACGGTGTTGTCGAGCACCTTCGCGCCGAAGTCGGTGGCGGTGTCGCCCAGGTGCACCTGGCTGTGGCTCATCGGGATCGTGCCGGTCAGGCCGGTGGCCAGCTTCAGCTTGAAGTCGGCCAGGCCCTGGCAGCCCAGCGAGCGGCAGAAGCGGATCACGGTCGGCTGGCTGACGTCGGCCTTGCGCGCGATGTCGACGATGGGGTCGTTGATGATCGAGCGCGGGTGATTGAGCGCGAGGTCGGCCACGCGCCGCTCGGCCGGCGTCAACGCATTGCGCATCTGGCGGATCCGCTCAAACACCGCTGAGGAGGCGACGCCCGAGCGGTTCGACAGCTGCTCGGCGAGGATCGCCGAGACGCCGAGGAAGGCCGGGTAGTCGGCCGTGATCAGGTAGGTCGGCACGTTCGCGCAGTAGTCGGAGAAGCGGCCTTTCGACTCGAAGCGCTCGCGAAAGCGCGACTTCAGAAACAGTTCGCCGAGTTTGAGCACTACGCCACCGCCGATGTACAGGCCGCCGAGCGCGCCGAGCGTGACCGCCAGGTTGCCGGCGAAGGTGCCGAGGATTGCGCAGAACACGTCGACCGCCTCGAGCGCGAGCGCGCCGCCTTCATGCGCGCGATCGACGATCTCGGGTGTGCCGAAGTTGGCGGGCACGCGCTTCTTGTCGCGCCCGGCCAGCGCGCGATAGACGATCTCGATGCCGGGCCCGGCGCAGACGCGCTCGAACGAGACATGCGGCCATTTCTTGCGCGCGTACTGCATGACCAGGTCCTCGCGCTCGTCCATCGGCGCGAAGCTGGCATGACCGCCCTCGCTGCCCAGCGCGATCCAGCGGTCGTCGGCCGGGGTCAGCCCCGACACGCCCAGGCCGGTGCCCGGTCCCATCAGGCCGATCACACTGTTCTGGCGGCGCGTGCCGCCGCCGATCTGCTGGCGCTGCGCGTCGGTCAGTCCCGGCAGGGCCATCGCCAGCGCGGTGAAGTCGTTCACTACCAGCAGCGTGTCGAAGCCCAGCGCGCGGCGCGTGGCCTCGATCGAAAAGCTCCAGTCGTGGTTGGTCATCCGCACCTGATCGCCGTTGACCGGGTTGGCGATCGCTATCGCCGCGTGGTTAACGCGACCGATCTTAACTTCCTTCAGATACTTGCGGATCACATCGGTCAGCGTCGGGTAGTCGGTGCCGGGATAGACGCGGATCTGCGTGATCTCGCCGGGGCCGGTCTCCAGCGCGAAGCGCGCGTTCGTCCCGCCGACGTCGGCGAGCAGGCGCGGGCCGTCGGCGTGCTGGCCGGCAGCCGGTTTAGTTTGCGCACCAGTAGACATCGAGCTGGGTCCCCTTGTCGTTGACCAGTTGGGAAATTGCGTTGCGCTGTGGTGCTGCTGCGGCGACCTCCAACACTTCGCGCTTGCGGGCACCCGCGATCAGCAGGAACAGCCGGTCGACACGGCGCAGCGCGTCGAGCGAGAGGCCCACGCGCGGATGAGGCGCGGCACCCGGATGCACGGCGACGTAGCGCTCGGAGGTCGAGATCGCCAGCTCCCATTCGGGCGCGTCGGCGAAGATCGAGGCGGTATGGCCATCCTCGCCCATGCCGAGCACGGCGACGTTCAGCAGCCGGTAAGCCGGGTTCGCGTTGAGCGCGGCGACGTGCGCTTCGAGCGTGGCCGAGGTGTCGACCAGCGGCAGGAAGTGCGCGCCGGCGGCGGTGTTCTGGAGCAGTGTGTCGTGCACCAGCTGCGCGTTGCTCGCGCCGTCGGTGTCGGCTACCCAGCGGTCGTCGACCAGGCTCACGTCGACTTTGGCCCAGTCGAGCTCGGCGGTGGACAGGGTTTGCAGGAACGGACGCGGGCTGGTGCCGCCCGATACGGCGAGCGTCGCGCGCGCGTGCTCGGCGAGCGGCGCGGCCAGCGCCGCGCACACCGCCTGCGCGAGCGCCTCGCACTGCGCTTGCGGGCTTTCGAATGCGTGAAGCTCGATCACTTCTCCTCCAGGCTTGCTTTTATTGAGGGTCTTCGCGGAATCGTGTGGGTAAAAATGAGCCATTTTTCAGATCTTGGGCAGCATGTACGTGGAGGATCTTCAGGCGTAGATGCTCTTCGTCACGCAGTCCATACTCTCGTCGCTGGATAACGCGGATCTTGTTGTTGAGTCCTTCAACGAAGCTGAGCGGCACCTTGTTCTCAGATTTGCAATGAGTAGCGATTCCGTCCCAATGACGCTCGATCATTTCCGCGAACTGCTCGTACGGCTTCAGGCGCTGCCACGTCAAACTCGCCTTTCAGTTGTCGAAGAAACGACCTGCCCAACCTTCGCGTTCGTAGTCCCACCACTGCCCGAGGGACTCTTTCAAGAGATAGGCAGTATGAGTCTATGATTGGCGGCAAGCAGCGTCTTCAGCGACTGCTTGCCGTCCGAACCCAGGTTCTCACGGTGCCTCAGCAACACATACAACACATACTTGTGGCCTTTGATGTAGCGCCGGTCCTTGCCTTCCAGGCGGGCATATTTGTTCTTGCGTACCTGATCCAGCGCATCCTTGAGACTTCATGACGTGGAACTTGTCGAACAAAATCGCGGCCTGGGGCGCACGTTCCGGTGCGACGTTGCGGAACGGCTTCCACATGTCCATCATGATCAGCCGGATGTCGCTTACCTTCTTCTCGCCAAGCCAGTCATAGAACTGCTGGATGCTCGCCGCCGACCGGTTCTCACCGCCAAACCAGATCGGCCGTCCTCGAAGCCGATCGCTCACGACGATCCGGTACGTGTGGCCTTTGCGAATTGAGATCTCCTCGATGCCGCCGATCACCTTCGGGGCCCGCGCACCGAACCGTTCCAATTGCGCTCGCATGTGTTGCTTGTCGTGTAGTTTGGGTTGTCGGCAAGGAAGCTCAGCCGCTCGCGCTTCATCGTGCCGTTGCCCTGACATCGAACGCGTCGCACCTCGAACGCCAGGTAGATGCGCGAGTCGCCGCTCGACAGATCGCGTGCACGAGGTTGCTTGCGATCGTAGCCAAAACATATCCGGTTGCCTCCAGTGCGGGCCGTTTTTTTGAGCGCCGAACTAGCGCGATGACGGGTGCGACTCGATCGCCGAACACGCCGTGGATCTCTTCGAGAGGACGGAATCCTTCGCAGCGATACGCGTCGGACAGACGCTTTCGTTTGCGTGAAGTAGCCATCGCGGAAATCATGCCAGCTTTTTCGCAATATCCGAATCTCGCAAACCCCCTACCACATTCGCTATCAGGCGTTTTCATGACGAAATTTACCCACACAATTCCGCGCAGCCCCTTTATTGAATTCGGTGGTCATGCGGGGGATTCCGGCGAGGCGCTGCCGGGGCGGGCCGCGTCAGGCGTGTTGAAAACGCGTGTTTCAGTTCTCTTCCTCGAGCCAGCAGGTGCCGTGCTGCGCGAGCATCGCGCTGGCCGCCGCGGGGCCCCAGGTGCCGGCCGCGTAGGGCTTGGGCGGCTTGAGCGATTTCTGCCATTCGTTCTGGATTGGCTCGACCCAGCGCCAAGCCGCTTCCTGCTCGTCGCGCCGCACGAACAACGCGAGGCGGCCGTTGATCACGTCGAGCAGCAGGCGCTGGTAGGCCTCCATCTGGCCTTCCTTGAAGAACTGGTCGAAAGCTAGGTCGAGGTGCACGCTGGCCAGGTTCATGCCCTCGCCAGGCTGCTTGGCCAAGCAGTACAGGCGGATTGTCTCGTTCGGCTGCAGGCGGATCACCAGCCGGTTCGCACCGGCGCGCAGCGCGTTGGGGCCGAGCGCCGAATGCGGCACCGTGCGGAAATTGACCACGATCTCGGCGACGCGATCGGCCAGTCGCTTGCCGGTGCGCAGGAAGAAGGGCACGCCAGCCCAGCGCCAGTTCTCAATCTCGACCTTCAGCGCCACGTAGGTTTCGGTGTTGCTGTCGGGCTTCACGCCGGGTTCGGTCGCGTAGCCGGGCACCTGGGTGCCCTTGATGGTGCCGGCGTGGTACTGGCCGCGCACCGCCACCTTGCTGATGTCGCGCGGATCGATCGGCTTGAGCGCGCGCAGCACGCGCAGCTTCTCGTCACGGACCGAATCCGAATCCATCGAATGCGGCGGCTCCATCGCGATGATCGAGAGCAGCTGCAGCAGGTGGTTTTGCACCATGTCGCGCAGCGCACCGGTGTTGTCGTAGAAGTCGACGCGCGCCTCCACGCCGAGTTCCTCGGCGATCGTGATCTGGATGCTCTCGACCCATTCGCGGCGCCACAGCGGCTCGAACAGCGCATTGCCGAAGCGCAGTGCGAGCAGGTTCTGTACCGGCTCCTTGCCGAGGTAATGGTCGATCCGGTAGATCTGGTCCTCGGCGAAGATCTCGCCGACCGCGTCGTTGATCTCGTTGGAGGAGGCCAGGTCGTAGCCGAGCGGCTTCTCGAGCACGATGCGCGCGCCCTCGCTGAGGCCGACACCGGCCAGCGCCTTGCAGATCGGCTCGAACAGGGAAGGGCCGGTGGCCAGGTAGAACACGCGCGTGCCGGACAGCTTGCCGATCGCTTCGCGCAGCACCTGGTAATCCTCGGGGCGGCCGAGATCGACGTTGAGGCAGTCGATGCGTTCCAAGAACCGCTTCCAGGAGGCTTCGTCGAAGGCTCTGTCAGAAGCCTTCTTCGCGTGCGGCTTGACGTGCTCCTCGACCCAGCCGCGGTAGCCGGCGCGATCCGCGTCGTGGCGTGCGACCGCGACGATGCGGCCGGACTCGGCGAGCATATGGGCGCGATGGGCCTCGAACAGCGCCGGCAGGATCTTGCGCATCGACAGGTCGCCGGTGCCGCCGAACAATACGAAAGTGAAGCTGCTGCTGGAATCGTTTTGCATTGTCTCCGCCCGGTTGGAAATGCGCGTACCACGGCATGGATGGGAGTCAGCCTGGCTGGGCCGTTCCGACGGGTGCGGACGGCGGCAAGCGGAGCCGTAGTGCGATAAAAATATTTTTGACACTGAATTGTAGCTTAACTACAATCCGCCGCAAGGGGTAGACCCGGAAGAGGAAAAAGAAGCGCATACGATGGATGTTGGGGAAGCGCGCTCTTCGGACGGGACGGCCGGTGCGGCAGCGCGCCGAAACCGCATGTTAAAGGACATCCTGATTAGTTACTTGACTCCGAAGCAGTCATGAAATCAAGTATCGTTCTCCAGATGCTTACGGAGCGTGCGCCATGCCCATGAACAGAATCCAGTTTCAGGCCGGTCTGTGGATGAAAGAATTTCAGGAGCAGTACGGCAACGAAGCGCAATGCGAGGCCGCGCTGGTCGAGTCTCGCTGGCCCGATGGCTGGGTGTGCCCTCGATGCAAGGGCACGCGCTACGCCAGCGCCTACAAC
>JAYFRX010000152.1:0-6447 GCA_040946945.1 Burkholderia sp.
GCAAGACGCCGTTTGTAGCGGCCGTGCAGACCTCTGACGATGGCCGCCCTCTGTTCATGCGGCTCTCGCCCGTGCCGGGTTTTACCAAAGCGGCCCTTGAGGTCTGGGCGGCCAGCAGCCTGATGCCTACCGCGTGCGTCATTTCCGATAGCCTGTGGTGTTTCGACGGCGTAACGCAAAAGGCTGCCAGTCATGAGCGCCATGTCACGGGCGGTGGCCGTCAGGCCGCGCAGCGCCCCCCGAGTTCCGCTTGGTCACACGATGCTCGGCAACCTGAAAACGGCCCTTAAGGGCACGTACCACGCTATCAATCACGCCAAATATGCCCACCGCTATCTCGCTGCATTCGCCTACGGTTTCAACCGCCGTTTCGATTTGCCCGCGATGGCGCCGCGCCTGCTTGGGGCCGCCGTTACGACAAAACCTCATCCTCGCCGTGTGTTGATGGTCTCGGAGTAAAGTAACTGATCAGGACTATTTTTGGGACACCGCCTGTTTGCGGACAGACTTCCCGCACCGCCCCATCACCGCTGGCCAGCAATGGCCCCGCTTGCAGCCCGCGGGCCTTCAGGTCCCAGCAACAGTTCCAGCCACGCATCCTTTGACTCGCGGTACCCGTCGGCAATCGCCACGCGCTCCTTCGTTCCATCCGGTTTCACGCCAATGACGACAAGCAGACACTGACCCTCGGAATCCTCACTGCGCACGCCGGTATGAATGGCCGTCAGCCCACCAGTAGACCCAGCGTGAACCCGACAGATCACGCTTGTTCCACTGCTCAAATTCTTGCACCCACTGCGCCTTCAGCCGCGCCACGACGTTCGGCGAGAGCCCTTTGGCCTGTTCGCCCAGCAGTACGCTGAATGCTTCCACTCATGTCGCCCGCGATGGCCTGATAGGTAACCTGCCGTGCGCCTTGCCGGATCAACTCATCCAGACCGCACAGCCCTTTGATTGCCGTTTCTGCTGCTTGACTGTTCTGCGCTTCCTGCGTACGTTTCGCCATGGTGGTAGGCCTCCGGTTGCTAGGCGTTACCGCGGAAAGCAACATGCTCACGCAACCACCACCGCCTTCTCAAATTCCTCCCGACGGCCGTACACCAGATTCGATATTAACTCGACGCGATGGGCGCGCAGCCGCGGAATCGCCAGATGATCGTGGCGGCCGGCGCGGACCATGTTCTGGTGGTCAAGGACAACCAGCCCGCACTGGCGGACAGCCTTCGGAATGGTTTGCTTCGGTTCAGGCTGGCGGGCTGAGGCGTCCGTACTGGGATCACGCTACGCATAACAAAGGGCGCGGACGTATCGAAACCCGCCCGTGTCGGGTGAGCGAGGACGTTCAATGGCTCTCGGAGATGGGACAACACTGACCGGGTGTCCAGCGGATCGCGATGATGGCGCGCACGCGCGCAGATCGGCGATCAGACCACCACGCAGCAGACCTGCCTCATCAGTTCCAGGCCGATGAAGGCTGTCGAAATGTCGCGGCTGGCGCACACACTGGGGATCGAGAATCAACTCCATTGGGTGCTCGACGTATCGTGGGGCGAAGATGCCCAGCAGACGCGCAAACAAAGCCGCAACCCAAAATCTCGCGTGCGTGCGCAAGATCACGCTGAACCTGGCGCGCATGGAGCAACAGCGGCGACCAAAGAGAGTCAGTCTGAAGAACATCCGTAACCTCGCCGCGAGGAAACTAGATCGGCTCCGGGCTTTGCACCACACTGCCATCAGGCTGCCAGAACACAGGTTAACCCTGAACAGGTTAACCCTGGGCTATCGTCAGACTTTCCGCTTCCTGACGATCGACGCGAAACTCGCCCCGGCCGCCGCCCACCGACCCCGACGCGTGCCGGCCTCGTTCCCAAGGGGAGTGCCGTGAAACTGACCTTTGCCATATCGGTGGTCGCGCTGGTACTCGTGGCCGGCACCACCACCATCTGCCTGTCGGGCACCGCCACCGACCGCACCACCGAATACGGCAGCGCGCACCACCTTCGACCAGATCTTCAACGTCCACCCGAAAGTTTGTCGATGATGCGGCATCGCGCTTGGTCGGCCGGCCATGCAGCTCGGCGGCCGGCTCGCGATAATGTCGCCACCGCTCGAGTTCGGCAAGCCGTTTCGCCCGCCCTTCCGAGGTTTCCGCATACAGCGTCTGGGCGATGCTGGCCGATCTGAGCGTGTCGCAGATGCCGAGCACGTCGAGTTCCCAGACCACGGTCTTGATGCTGATCTCGACGCGGTCGCCCACCCTCACGTCCTTCGAGGGCTTGACCGTCGCGCCGCCAATCCGCACCCGCCCCTTCTCGACGGCGTCGGCCGCCAGCGACCGGGTCTTGAAGAAGCGCGCGGCCCACAGCCACTTGTCGATGCGCAGCCTGGCGCCGTGTTCGGTCGAAATCCGATACTTCATCAGGCTAACTCGAATGGCACTTACTGTGTGCCGCTGCGTGTGAAGCTTGCGTTGTAACTCATTGAATCGTAAGGGGGGGCCGGCCCCCAGATTGATAGGAGGGTTGTTACCAAACAGCCAACTCATCTTCCCAAAGGCTAGCCACGATAGATCGTCATGCGCGAAGTCGGCAGCAGCAACATCGAACCAGCATTGAACGTTGTGCGAAGTCGACGGCGGCGGTGGAATTGTTCAATGTGTTGCACAGCCCGAGTGACTTGAGCCAACCGAAGCGCTGCTGCCCGAGCATCGCGAGCGGATCTATCCGCCGACGGTGACGCTGTCGATGGTCATGCGTCAGGCCCTGGAAGCGGATAGTTCGTGCCAGAAGGCGGTCAACGGTTGGGCCGCGCAGCGCGTCGCCGACGGCCTGAGTCCGATGAGCGTTCGCACGGGGGGCTATTGCCGAGCCCGCCATCGCTTACCCTTGGCGATGGCCAGTGGAGCTGACGCGCCAGACGGGCCGCCACCTGAGCGCGCCGGCGCGCCCGCCATGGCGTTGGCGCGAGCGCTCGGTCAAGCTGGTCGACGGCGCCGGCATCTCGATGCCCGAACCGAAGAGAATCAGGCGTGTTTTCCTCAGCCCGACACTCAGGTGCCCGGCGTAGGTTTTCCGCTGGCGCGACTGGTCGCAGTGATTTGCCTGGCCACCGGTGCCGTGCTCGACGCAGCGCTGGGGCCCTACAGCAGCAAAGGCAATAGCGAACTGGGATTGTTTCGCCAGCTTGCCGCGGCGTTCAGCGCGAACGACGTGATGCTCGCCGATGCCCTCTACTGCAACTACTTCCTGATCGTCACGCACATGGCTGCCGGTGTCGATGTACGCTTCGAGCAGAATGGGTCATTTGCGGCCAAAGTAAATGCCATTCGGTCTAATCCCGTTTCGTGACGCTCATGAGGCCGTCTCCGCCGACGCGGCCACGCGCGCCGGCCAGCCCTGTAGGTTTTCCGCAACGATCTGGCCCAGCGCCGAGATCCAGGCCGGCGAGGCATTCAGGCAGGGAATCCGGTGGAAGCTCGCGCCGCCGCGCAGGAACTCGTCGCGCACCTCCATGCCGATCTCCTCGATGGTTTCCAGGCAGTCCGAGGTGAAGCCGGGGCAGAACACGTCGGCCCGCTTCACGCCGGCCGCGCCCAGCTTGCGCAGGGTGGGCGCGGTATAGGGCTGCAGCCATTCGGCCTTGCCGAAGCGCGACTGGAAGGTGACCCCGCATTCGAGCGAGCCCAGGCCCAGCGTGGCCATCAGCAACGCGGCAGTTTGCTGGCACTGGTCGTGGTAGGGGTCGCCGAGGTCGAGCGTGCGCTTGGGCACGCCGTGGAAGCTCAGCACCAGCTTGTCGCCGGCCGCGAAATCGGGGTGCCCGTACTCGGCCCAGTAGTGCCGCACCTGCTCGGCCAGCGCGTGGATATAGGCCGGATGATCGGCGTAGTGCCGCACCGTGCGGATCTCGGGCTGGTTGCGCATGCGGCCGAGCGCCGCGAAGGCGGCGTCGAAGGCGGTGGCCGTGGTCGAGGCCGAGTATTGCGGATAGAGCGGCATCAGCAGCACGCGCTCGACGCCGAGGCGCTTCAACTGCCGGAGCACGGTGCCGATGTCGGGCGTGCCGTAGCGCATCGCGTAGTCGACCAGAACCTGATAGCCGTTGGCGGCGAACAACGGCCGCAGCCCCTCGACCTGGCTCTCGGTAAACAGGCGCAGCGGCGAGCCTTCTGGCCTCCAGACCGTGGAATACTTCTTGGCGGAGGCGCGCGAGCGGAACGGCAGGATCAGCCCACGCAGGATCGGCTGCCAGGCTAGGGCCGGGATTTCGACCACGCGCGGGTCAGACAGGAATTGCGAGAGATAGCGGCGCACCGCGCCCGAAGTCGGCTCGTCGGGCGTGCCGAGATTGATCAGCAGGACGGCCGTGCGATGCGCCGAGGCCTGCTGCGAAGGGGGTTCGAGATCAAAACGCATGAACGGGGATGGGCATGGGCACCGGACCGAACGACTCTCATTATAACGAGGGCACCCGCCGCGGCTCTCCCGCCGGCCGAATGCCCTCCGCGCCGACGAGGGTAAATAGCCGGGGCTCGATCGGCCCGGCCGCCGGCCTACTGGTTGCCGCTCAGCGTCAGCGACAGCAGGCGCGCGGTGATGTCGACGATCGGGATCACCCAGTTGTAGGCCATCCGGGTCGGCCCGATCACGCCGAGCGTGCCGACGATCTGACCGTTCACCTCGTAGGGCGCGGTCACCACGCTCATTTCGTCGATCGGCACCAGAGTCGACTCCCCGCCGATGAAGATCTGTACGCCTTGGGCATGGCTCGACACGTCGAGTAACTGCAGCAGGCTGGTCTTCTGGTCGAACACGTCGAACAGCTTGCGCAGCTGCGCCATGTCGGAGGACAGGTCGGCCACCTCGAGCAGGTTGCGCTCGCCCGAGATCAGCACCATGTCCTCGGCGTCAGAACTCTCGGTGCTGGCCGTGACGGCCGCGTGCATCAGCGCCGTCATGTTGTCGCGCAGGGTGTCGATCTCCTCGCGCAGCCGGCACCGCACCTCGTCGAAGGACAGCCCCGCGAAGTTCACGTTGATGTAGTTCGAGGCCTCAGTCAGCTGGGACGGAGAGTAATCGCGCTGGGTCGCCATCATGCGGTTCTGCACGTCGCCCTCGGGCGTGACGATGATCAGCAGGATCCGCTTGTCGGACAGCCGCATGAACTCGACCTGCTTGAACACATGGCTGCGGCGCGGCGTGAGCACCACGCCGGCGAACTGGGACAGGTTGGACAGCACGCTGGCGGCGGCGGCCACCTTCTGCTGCGGCCCGCCGGCCTGCAGGGTGGTTTGCACCAGGCGCGTGACGGCCGCGTCGTCGATCGGCGACTCGACCGTCAGCATGGTGTCGACGAACAGGCGGTAGCCGCGCGGGGTGGGAATCCGCCCCGCCGAGGTATGCGGGCTCGACACCAGGCCGAGCTCCTCGAGGTCCGACATCACGTTGCGGATGGTGGCCGGGCTCAGTTCGAGGCCGGAATAACGCGACAGCGTGCGCGAGCCGACCGGCTGACCGTTGGCGATATACCGTTCGATCAGAGTCTTGAGGAGGGTGCGGGCGCGGGGATCTAACATGGCGGAAAATTCTAGCCTAAGCAGGCGGCGCCCGCGAGCGTTCCGGCACCGAGACCTAGCAGACCGTTGAAATACCTCATGTAGCGGTCGTCCGCAACGAAGGCATAAACGTTGAACTGATGTCATCGACGAGAGCGAGATGGAACGGGTGCGTGGGCCAGATGGTTTTACCGAGTCCAGGTTCACGGTGCTGAAACTGGACGATTTTGTGCCGAAGGACCATCCGTTGCGTCCGATTCGCGCGTGGCTCAATGACGGACTCAAACGCATGGACGATGTTTTCGCGCGGATGTACGAGGCTGACGCCAAAGGAGGTCGGCCGAGCATTGCGCCGGAGAAACTGGTGCGAGCTCTTTTGCTGCAGGTGCTGTACTCGATTCGTAGCGAGCGCATGCTGGTGGAATAGATTTTCTACAACATGCTGTTCCGCTAGTTCGTCGGCCTGCCGATGGACGGGACCGTTTGGGACCACTCGACGTTCAGCAAGAACCGCGACCGGTTGCCCGAACACGATGTGGTGTTGTTGCTCTTCAACGAGACAGTCGAGACCGCGCGCGAGCGTGGACATCTTTCTGGGGGAGCACTTTAGCGTCGACGGCACATTGATTCAGGCAATGGGCCGGCGGCGTCCCATTCGTAGTTGAAGGTTGGGGCGGCAGGGTTTCGTAGGTTAGGCGGACTTCAAGTCATGGTCAATGCGTTTATCGGTCGGACGATGCAAGGCAACGGCGAGCATCCAGAGGTCCGTCGGCACCGCCGAGCTTACGGAATCGCTTCTCAGCTTCCAGGAAGCCAGCGGCCGCCCATCGCATCGCCATGTCGACATCACGATAGCGGTCGACCCGGCCGCTGACGCGGCGCACCGCGCCGTT
>JAYFRX010000153.1:0-6403 GCA_040946945.1 Burkholderia sp.
GTTCGCAGCGAAAATCGCGTGACGTTGCCGGAAACCTTGCCCACCGACGGCACCACTACCCGTCCAGCGAACTTCTGCGCAGATCGCCCGCCTCCTCTGGCGTTTTGAAATTCCTATGCGTCAAGAACCTGCACGGCCGGTTCGGCATCAACTTCTCGCGCGTGGACATGATCGGTGAACTCGCCAAGGAGCACGGCCCATTGTTCCCGGCCGGCGCCCGCGAACAGGAGGCGCTGGTCGATCACTTCATCGAGCGCAACGACCTGAACCGCTACACCGCCGTCGAACGAGCCGGCCTGCTCACGTACTCGTCGGGATGGTACGTCGACCAGGAACAGGCGTACATGCAGAGCATGCGTGAACGCGCGGGCTATCGTAGCACCGCGCTCACGGGCGACATCGACGCCTACATGGCGGCGTACGAGGCCAAAAAAACCGCCGAAATCAGCCGCAAGGAAGGTCGCGACATCGACCCGATCCAGATGACAGACGAGCAGAAGGCCGCCGCGCGTATGCTGGCCGGCCCGGGAGGAACGGTGGTGTTGCGCGGCTGGGCCGGCACCGGGAAAAATTTTCCATCGGCGCGATGACCGACGCCTGGAAGTCCGAAGGACGCGAGGTCTATGGCCTGGGCCAGGCCTGGACCGCCGCCACGATGCTCGAAAGCGAGTCCGGCGTGAAAGGCATGTCGGTCGCTTCGTTCCTAGCGAAACTCGAACAGGGCAAGATCGACCTGGCCGCGGGTGCCGTCGTGCTCGTGGACGAAGGCGGCACGCTGGACGTGATCACCGGCCGCAAACTTCAGGCGGCGGTCGACGCCGTGGGCGGCAAGTTCGTGCTGATGGGCGACGACGAGCACCAGCAGCAGGCGATCGGCGTGGGCGGTGCGCAGAACGCAGCGGTTCGCTCCGGCGCCCCAATGGCCGAGATGACCAACATCAACCGGCAGCGCGCCGGCCGGGTGATCGGCGCCGACGTCGCCGGCCGCGAGGTCCGCAGCCACAAGACGATTTCCAACCTGCTGTACGCCAAGAAGGGCAAGGCCGCACTCGGCGCGCTGAAGGACGAGGGCATGATCGAGGTGGTCGACAAGGGGTACAAGGCCGAGATCGCCACGCTGGCGAAGCGCTACGTGGAGGCCGAACGGGTCGACTGGAAAACGGGCAAGACCATCGTGGCCGAGGGCAAGCCGGTGCCGTTGCCGCTGCACGGCAAGGTGATGCTGGCGGGGGAGAACGCCGACGCCGACGCGTTGAACCAGGCCGTGCGCGACCTGCGTCAGCAACGCGGGGAGGTGGGCGCCGACTTCACCGTGTTCGCGTACAAGAACAACAACAAGAAGGACCAGCAGCAACTGGTGATAGGCGTGGGCGACCTGCTGCGCCTAGGCAAGGTGACGGCGGTGTACGACCTGAACGACCCGACGCGCAAGGCGATCAAGGAGCAGCGCGCGGCGGGCCGTGCCGCCTACGAGGCCAGCAACCTGACCGCCAAACGCCAGATCAAGGCGGCCAGCAAGGCGGGCAACGACGAGAAGGCCGCGATGCTCGAAGCCAAACGCCTGACCGCCGAGAAAGCATTCCAGGAGCGCGACGTGCGGCTCCAGGAACAGCAGTGCCGCCATACCACGGACGAGCAGGCCAAGCACCAGCGGTTGCAGCAGTTTTTCGCCCGGAAAATCCGCGAGGCCGGCGGCGACGCCGCCGAGGTGGCGAAACTCACGAAGCAGCGCAACGACGACGCGTTGAAGTTCCGGTTGCGCGAACTGGGCGTGCAGAACGGCACGAAGGCCGTGATCCGCGCCGAGCGCGACGACCCCCAACACCCGGGCGACAAAATCATGACGATCGAAATCCTGTCGGACCTGCCCGACGACATCAACGCCCGGGGCGAGCGTCGCACGGTCGAGATCAACACCCATGACTACAACCGGTTCCAGTTGGGCTACGCGGGCACCAACTTTTCAGCGCAGGGGCAATCGAAGGAAGCCGCGTTCGTGTACGCCGCCGGCATGGCCGATCACCAGAAACTGGTGCCGGCGCTCACGCGCCACAAGGACCGCATGACCATCGTGGGCGACCAGGCTGCGATCGAGGGCCTGGTGAAGGCCATCGAAACGGACCGCCTCAAGAAACTGTCCGAGGACGTGCTGCGCGACAAGAGCGTGTTGCACGCAAGCACCCAGCAGCGGCTCGTCGACCAGCAGGCGGCCACCCAGGCCGAGCGTGACGCCGTGGCCGCCCATGCCGAGACGACGCTGGCAACGTTCAACCTGCCGGTGCGGGCCACGGTGCACGACGCGCGCCGTGACGTTATCGCGGCGATGGCCGACGAGCACGCCAAACGCGCCGGGGAGTCCAACGTGCTCGCCGCCGTGGCGCATCCAGGCGACTCGCAGGCGCTCAACGCGGCCATCCGCGAGCGCTTGAAGCAGGACGGACGCGTGCGCGGCGATGAGGTGACCCTGACCGTCACACGCGGTGCTTTGCCCAACGGTTCGACGTTCGTACCGGAGGCTGACGTGCAGGACCGCGGGCGCGACCGGTATTTCCGCGGCACCCTCGAAGAAACCGGGCGCCGCCTGTTCGACCCGAAAGATCCCAGGAGCATGTCGCCCTACGCGCTGGTCCGCGGGCGCGACGGCGTGGCGCACTACGCGCACGGCGTCGACGTGCCGGACGCGATCGAGCGCAACGGCCTGATGATCGGCGACACGATCGAACTGCGCAAAGGCGGCGAGGTGGCGGTACAGGTGCCCGACCCGCACAACCCGGGCCAGACGATCGACGCGGTGCGCAACGGCTGGTCGGCGACGCCGCACGACTTTGCGCAGCACGCTGCCCAGCAGCGCGAGGCGTTCGACCGCGACACGGCGAAACGTGCGACGGAGGGCGCGCCGCTCGACGTGGTCAAGACCTTGAACCTGGCGGTTGCCGAGGGCGACATGCTGGCGTTCAACAGCCCGAAAGCGGCGGCCGTGACGCACGGCCTTGGCGAGCCGACGACGGTTTGCCTGTCCGTCGTCAACGTCAAAGGTGGCGAGCAGCCGGAAATCACCGCCCGCGTGATCGGCGCGACCGACCAGCACCCGGACCATGGCAAGACCGTCACCCTCACGCACGGTGCAGGCGTTGAGCACGCGCACGCGGTACCGCTTTTCTGGGCCGAGAAACTGGCTGACGGGAAAACGGTGCAGGTCATGGCCGCCGAGGACGGGCGGATCAACCTGGACGCGCTGCGCAAAGTGCAAGCCGGGGCCGACGCCGTGACGGTGCGGGGCACCGGTCAGGTGTTCAGCGCCACGGCCACGACCATCGGCACGACGTTGCACAAGCGCATTGACACGACCCAGCGGGCACAAACGGCCCTGCATTCTCTCACTGATCCCGGCGACCGCGACCCGGTTCAGGTGGTGCACGACGAACGCACACCCGAGGCGTTGAAAGCGCTGGGCCGCGCGTACGTCGAAAGCCAGCAGCACGACCGCGACAAGATCGCGACCGCCGGCAACGTCGGCGGTGTGCGCCTGGTCAACCAGGCGGTGCGCGATGCGCTGCGCGAGGCCAAACTGCTGGGCACGCACGACGTGGTGGCGAACCCGCGCAGCAAAAGCGCGCTGCCGCTGGCAGACGGCGAGCGCCTGGTGCTACGAAGCGAGAAAGGCGCGGCGGCGTTCAACCTCGACGACCGCCTGGAGGCGCCGGCCCAGGCCAGATACCGCGTGTGCGGGATCGAGGCCAGCCGCGAGGGCGTGTCGGCGGTGTTACAGGTCGAGAGCCGGAACGAAAAGGACGACGGCCGGACGTTCACCGTCAACGACCGCGCGCTCGCGTACATGCCCCATGCCTACGCCACGACGCACGGGAAGGCCGCGACCCTGAAACGGGCCGAGGTGCTGGCGTTCGTCACGGACAAGGACAAGCCGCAAACCGTGACGAACGTATTGACCAACCCGGAGCGTGGCGCGGTCTACGGCACCACGCGTGACGTGCAGGGCCTGACTGGCAAGATCGACGGCGCGCAGCGCGTGGCGGCGCAAGCGCTGGACCGGGCCGCATCGTTGCAGGGCCGCTACGGGCAGGAGCGTGACCAGCGGTTACGAACTGCCGAACAGCAGAAGCAACAGGCGGCCGAGCAGGAGCAGAAGGCGCAGGCCGAAGCACGGGCCAAGGCCCCGCGCGACGCGGACCTGAAAGCCGTGGCCGAGGCCGCCGAAAAGCGACGCCTGGACCTCGAACGCCAGAAGCAGCGAGAGCAGCAACGCCAGCAGGAGCGAGGCCGGGTGCGGGAGATCGAGCGCGACGGCCGCAGCCGGTGAAACGACAACGGGGCCTAGCGGCCCTGTTTCTGTTTTACGGCGTGCTTCCGTTCAGATATTCCCACACGTCACCCAGCCGGTACCGTATCCGACCGTTCGGGCCGAAGGGTTGCGTCCATTTTGGACCGCGTCCGGCTCTGCGGTCATCGGCCAGTTGCCCGACCGAGCGTCCGAGCATGGTTGCAACCTGGTCAGCGGTCAACAGGTGCACGTCCGACCCGTTCGCCAACAGTTCTTTCAGTCCAAATCGTTCATCAGCGCCCCAGGGGGTGTCACGGGCCACGCGGGCCGGCTCGACGCGAGGGCAGCGTGCCGGCGTTTTCGGCGTCGATCACCGCGCGCAGTTCCGCCGCCTCGCGGGCCTGATCCCCTTCAGCCAGCCGGACAACGGTTCGTCGAACAACGCGACGTACGCCGAACCTGTCAACGCCAGACGCGACGGGCGCAACGCGCTCCCCGGAGGGGCTTCGGGATCGACCAACGCCTGGCCGTCCAGCCAGCGCGAGGCTTGCCAGAGCGGGAAGTGCCGCACCCTGCCGACCCTGCGCGATCGTAGATCGGGCAGGCCGCATTTAAGCGAGTCCCGAGCGTTTTGAACCTCGTAGCGACCGAGGCCGCCGAGCACTGCAACCACGGAGGCCAACGGCGCCGTCAGCACGCCCGGGCCGACCAGATTTTCCAGGCGCTCGCCAGGCGTCAGCAGCGCGTCCAGCGTGTCGAAACCCAGCACCCCGTTTTCTGAGGCCAGTTTGGCCTCGTGCGTCGACGCGTACAGTGGCAACGGTTTGATGAACTCGCGCAGCGCCCCTACCGGGTAACGGATCGACCCGTTTGGGCCGTAGGGCAACGTCTATTTTGGTCCGCGTTGCGCGGTCCGGTCGTCGGCCAGTTGCTTGACCGAGCGCTCCAGGAGGAGCCCGACTTGCGCGGGCGTCAAACTGAAATAGTCGGGCACGGTCGCCAGCAGGTTGAACAGTTCAAGTTTGATTTTCAACTTGTTCAGTTCGTCGATTTCGTTGGTTTGTTCGCTCATGCGATGATGTTACCGTACCGCACGTACGGCGAAAATGACCGGAAATCGCCCGGCCTGATGGTGGTCGAAGGGATACGCTTGGGATACGTGGCTTATCCGCCTCAGTCGATCAACGGGGATAAGTCAACTCAAACAAGACATTAAGAGATTTTTGTTGCCACCCGACAACGGATCATGAATCCGCTGGCGGGCGGCGGGCTGCAGAACCTGTTCTCGACGCACCCGGCCACCGAGGAGCGAATCGCGCGCTTGATGGAGATGGCGCGCACGGGGCGCTTCGAGTGATTTTTGCGGTCTGGATGCTGCCGGTATCCTGATCGTCGCCGATGACTTCAGAATATCGATTCCGCCTATCGTTCAAGAAGCGCGAACGGTAGGCGGAGCCGAGGATCAGCGACCACCAAACGATCGATGCAGGGCAGACCTCGGCGCGCAATGCCATAGGGGAGCAAACTTCGGTTCAGCGACAAAACCATCGACCGATCCATGCGCTGCCATTCGAGTAGCGACCAATTGGAATCACGTAAGATGGAGCGCTCATTGAAGGGGATCGGCGCACCCTCAAGCGAGTTTTGCATGGTAGGGGTTGGCAGCCCACGCGATGCCTCAAGCCCTTATCCGGTGGCGGTTTTCGACGGTCTGCGCCCTCGAGGTCACATGGGAAATCGACACATCGAGGATGCCTATTGCTTTAGAGGCCAGTTCAAAAACCAATGAGGGGCTGTTTACTTTCTCGGCAAGCTGTTAGCCTTGAATGTCTGAACAACGGAATCCAAGGGATGGAAGCGCCAATCATTGATGACGAATTGTGGACACTGATCGAACCGTTACTGCCGCCGCCCAAGCCCCGGCGCAAAGAGCATCCTGGTCGCCCACGCGTATCCGATCGGGCGGCGTTGAATGGCATCCTGTTCGTGTTGAAAAGCGGTCTGCGATGGAACCATCTGCCAACCGTATTGGGCTTTGGCTCCGGCCCGACCTGCTGGCGACGACTGAACGACTGGCGCAAAGCAGGAGTATGGGATCGACTGCACGAACTGCTGCTCGACACG
>JAYFRX010000154.1:0-6359 GCA_040946945.1 Burkholderia sp.
GGCGCTGGCCCACAAGGCCTGCCGGGACGGCTACAGCATGCGCTACCTGCGCCTGCCGCGCTTGATGGAGGAACTGGGCCTGGCCCACGGCGACGGTCGCTTCGCCAAACTGATGGCCGGTTACGCCCAAACTGACTTGCTGATCCTCGACGACTGGGGCCTAGCGCCGTTTACCGCGTCACAACGGCGCGACATGCTGGAGCGGCTCGACGACCGCTATGGGAATCGCTCGACACTGGTGACCAGCCAGATGCCGGTGGACAAATGGCATGCGCTGATCGGCGATCCGACCTTAGGCGATGCGATCCTTGACCGGCTGGCGCACAACGCTTACCGCATCGAACTCAAAGGCGAATCAATGCCCAGGCGCTCGACGAAATTGACGGCGATGGGGACTTCAGACTAACAATGCAAACCTGCGTCGCTGCGCTCCGACTGCCTGTCCAAGTGAGCGTGGAACGAGTGTCCAAATCATCGTGGAATGAGTGTCCAAGTGTCGTGGAATCCGCAATCAAATGCTTCTGGGCGTCGCTCTCGACGCCAATCGCGGTGAGGATGCGGCACCCATCGACGATGATACCGTCCAGGTAGATGGCTAGGATGTCGTGATCCTCGAAGCGACGCTCCATCAGCCCGTCAAGCTTCTTCTTGCTCGCCTTCACGAACTCGCGCGAGACGCTGCTCTTCGAGATGCCGACGGTGTGGGCCATTTCAGGCAACGCCTCGTCATACTTTCGGGTCGACACGCCGCTGACCATGATGTCGTACATGCGCTGCGTGAGCCGTTCGTCGTCGCGCAGCTGCGTGTAGGCGCGAATCGGCACTTCCTTGCCGCGCTTGTCCCGCAGCCGGGGCCGCTGAACCCGCAGCTTGCGTTCGTCCATCACGATTCGGCCGGGCTGCGAGCCATGCCAGCGCACGTCGCCGGCGGCACGCCCCGCGGGCTTGTCGCCGGCCACCTCGCGAGCAGACACCATCAGCAATTGTTCGACGAGCGCGCGGCCAGCGTCGTACATCAGCGCGTCAACGCTGATGCGCGTGTTCTGGATCAGATCGCGCATCGGAAGCCACAACTGTTCGTGCTCGGCAAAGCTGGGGCGCAGGGCCTCGTGCTCCTGTTTGCTAACGACCGTCAGCGGCAACTTGGCGCGACGCCCGGGTTTCTTGATAGGCTTCATCTCGGCGGTTCTCCTGTTCTGGAGCTTGGTCTTGGAAACCCAATTCTCTCGGATTCCTGCGGGAACCGCCGCCTTCAACCTTCAACTATTTTTGGGACACCGTCCTCTCTCGGCCTTCCATCGTTACGCAAATAACCGGTCAACTGATTCAAACCGCCGTGTACGGACCCGTACGCACGGTGGTGTGGGAGGGGGCGGGCCGCCAGGCCTGCCCCTATCCCGATCCTGTCGCCGGCGAAGCGCGGCACACCGCCCGTCACGAGCGGCACGCGCCCCCTCTGCTATAGTCATTCCCATCCCTGACCCTGACCGACCCCGACCCGAGTGGACCACATTCCCTTATGGGCGCAAATCTGCGCCGTCTTTGTCCTGCTCCTATGCTCCGGCTTCTTCTCGATCTCTGAAACGGCCATGATGGCGCTCAACCGCCATCGGCTGAAACTGCTCGCCGGCCAGAACGCGCTCGGCGCAAAGACCACCCAGCTCCTGCTGTCGCGCACCGACACGCTGCTCAGCGTGATCCTGATCGGCAACAACCTGTTCAACACCATCATCCCGGTGCTGACCACCTCGATTGCGCTGCGCACTTTCGGCCACGACAACCGGGTGCTGTCGATCGCAACCGGCATCGTCGCCTTCCTGATCATCGTGTTCGCGGAAATCACGCCGAAAATCGTCGGCGCGACCTATCCCGAACGCATCGCACTGCCAGCCAGCCTGGTGATCGCGCCGCTGATGCGCGTCATGAAGCCGGTGATCTGGTTCGTCAACCAGCTCGCCAACGGCATCTTGAGCCTGCTGCACATCAATACCCAGGGCGATCGCGACCAGCGCTTCTCGCCCGAGGAACTGCGCTCGATCGTGCTCGAGTCGGGCAGTTTCATGCCGACCAAGCACCGCAGCATCCTGCTGAACCTGTTCGACCTAGAGAACATCACCGTCGACGACGTGATGATCCCGCGCCGCCAGATCGAGTCGCTGAACTTCGACGCGCCTCTCGGCAACATCCTCCACCAGATCGAGACCTGCTATCATAACCGGCTGATCGTCTACCAGTTCGACATCGAGCAGGTGCTCGGCGTGCTGCACGTGCACAAGACGCTGGCCGCGCTGCACAACCAAGAACTCGACCGCGATACGCTGCGCGGCCTGCTGGCCGATCCGTACTACGTGCCCTCGGGCACGCCGGTGTTCCAGCAGCTCCAGTATTTCCAGGAGAGCCGCCAGCGCACCGCGCTGGTGGTCAACGAATACGGCGAGCTCGAAGGGCTGCTTACGCCCGAGGACATCATCGAGGAGCTGATCGGCGAATTCACCACCTCCACGCCGAACGGCGGCAGCTCGCGCGGCGGCTGGAATGCCAGCGACGAATGCATCGTCGCCGGCAGCATCCAGCTCCGCGAGTTGAACCGCTGGCTGCACCTGCGCCTGCCGACCAAGGGGCCGAAGACGCTCAATGGGCTGATCCTCGAGATTCTCGAGGAGATCCCCGAAGGCGACGTCTGCATGAAGATCGACGACGTGATGCTCGAGGTGATGCGCAGCGACGACCAGGCCGTGCGGACCGTCAAGCTGTTCAAGCCGCGCACCACGCGCGCCCTTATGCACTGAACCCGCCCGGGGTGCCGCCGCGACCTGGAGCCATCCGGCCGACTGCCGCGCCGCGCCGGCCGCCCGCGCGATGAGCGCCTTATCGTGGTCTGCAGGCGGCCGCGAGGCCGGTCCCCGATGTTCACTTTCTTGCCGCCCCTGGCACCGCTTCTTCCCCTTGCCGGCGACGGCCGCTTTCTCGGCCGAGGTCGGCACCGCGCCGGTGGTCGCGCTGATCAACGAGATCCTCAAGGCCGCGACCGCGCGTGACGCCTCCGATATCCAGATCGAGCCAGCCGAGCATGGCTGGCGCGGGCGGCTGCGGATCGACGGCGCGCTCCTGTACCGGATCCGGTTGTTTAGACACGATTTTGCGATCAGGCGGCAAGTGGCAAGAGCGGCGCCTGACGGGCTTCGAGGGGTGTCTTGAAGACCAGTTTTTCGAGACGCCATTCGCGATTGTATCGGTCCTTGAACGCGACGGCGGCAGCACGAACTTCTTCAACGTTGTTGAACAGCCGTCCGTGGATGGCTTGCTCCTTCATGGTCCGATTGAAACGCTCGGCGACGCCGTTGGTCTACGGCTCAGCGACAAAGGCGTAGCTCGGCGTAATCCCCCAGAACTTGAGCGGGGCGCGGAAATCGTCCGACCTGTAGTGCGAGCCGTGATCCATTCGCAGGGACAGTCCGCGGCCGACATCAGCGTCGACCGATCCGAACTGCTCGCGCACCCCTTGGCTGATTGGCTCCAGTGCGGCAAAGCGGTCGCCAACTTTGGTGACGTGGATGCCAACACACGCCGCGTCTCAATGATCAACCGCAGCGAAGATCCAGACCAGGCCCTCATCGACGGTTTGAACCTTGGCGCCATCGGCGCCCCACATCTCGTTAGGCCGATCAGTCGTCATTCGACCATCATGAGCGTTGGGCGGTTTCTGCGGTCGCCGGTGGGGCAAAAGCAGGCCGTTTTCGCAGATCAGCCGCGCCACACTGGCGCGGGACACGCGGATGTCGTCCTGAATGCGCAAGCGTGCCCAGACCTTACGCGCCCTTTCGCCGACGAACGGCGTGCGAGTCAGATCGGCGCGAACAGCTGCGAGCAGCTCGTGATCGGGCGCCTTGGGCTTCGGGCCACGTCGGACACGGGCAAGTGGGGTGACCTTGTTGAACGCCCTGGCGCGCTCGGCATAGATCGCGGAGCGCGGAAAGTTGAGCGCCTGGCATACCCCGTTGCAATCCGAAGGGTTTGCCTGTCGCGGAGATCGCGTGGCTCATGTCGACGAGCTCCGGACGCTCAAAGGGCGGCGCTCCTGCCGCTCGCGCTCCATGCGCAGCATTTCGACCTCCATGGTCAGTTCGCCGACGCGATGCACGGCTTCCTTGAGCTTGACTTCCAACGGATCGGTCTGGCGCGACTTTAGACCGGCTTCGATGCCTGCCAGGGCGAGTTCGCGCCATTGTTCGCGCTCGGCGATCGTGACGCCAACTTCGCGAGACACCGGGTCAATCGATTCGCCACGCCGCAAGCGCAGGACGCGACAGCGCGTTTGCGCCCACGACGGACCACAGCGCTTGAATTCAGCGGCGCAGGCGGCGTCTACGGCCGCGCTACGCGCGCCCTCCGTGGCCGCCAGCGCAACTTCCTGCACGTCTACCTTCTTCAACATCTCAGACTCGAATTTGCATGCGTTTTACCCTAAATCTGTGTCTAGAAAAACCGGAGCCGCCGCCTTCGTTGCGAATGACCGCTACATGAGGTACTTCAACGGCCTGCTAGAGGCACTCGACCTGTCGAGGGCGATTGTGACGATCGACGCGATGGACGCGCGCAGAGCGGGATCGCCCAGATGATCGTGGCGGCCGGCGCGGACTATGTTCTGGTGGTCAAAGACAACCAGCCCACGCTGGCGGACAGCCTTCGGAATGGTTTGCTTCGGTTCAGGCTGGCGGGCTGAGGCGTCCGTACTGGGAGCACACCACCCATGACAAAGGGCGCGGACGTATCGAAACCCGCGTGTGTCGCGTGAGCGAGGACGTTCAATGGCTCTCGGAGATGGGACAACACTGGCCGGGTGTCCAGCGGATCGCGATGATGGCGCGCACGCAGCAGATCGGCGATCAGACCACCACGCAGCAAACCTGCCTCATCAGCTCCAGGCCGATGAAGGCTGTCGAAATGCCGCGGCTGGCGCACACACACACTGGGGGGATCGAGAATCAACTTTATTGGGTGCTCGACGTATTGTGGGGCGAAGATGCCCAGCAGACGGGCAACAAAGCTGCAGCCCAAAATCTCGCGTGCGTGCGCAAGATCACGCTGAACCTGGCGCGCACGGAGCAACAGCGACGACCGAAGGGAGTCACAGCCTGAAGAACATCCGTAACCTCGCCGCGTGGGACATCGATGTGCTTGAGTCCATTCTCCGCCTTGCCTGATAAGGGCCTTTATGCGGAAGCCCTAACGCGAAGAGGGGACTGGCCCAACCGGGCCGCTTACGGTTTTTCGTGATCGGCAGGAAACAGGGGCCCGCGAAATTCGCGGGCGCACCGGCTTTACTGCGCGGTGGCCTGCAAGCCCTTAACCGCTGTCGACAGGCGGCTTTTGTGGCGAGCAGCCTTGTTCTTGTGAACGATCTTCTTGTCGGCGATCGTGTCGATCGTCTTGGTGGCGGCCTTGTACAGCTCGGCTGCTTTGGCTTGATCGCCGGCGTTGATCGCCTTGCGAACGACCTTGATGGCGGTACGGAATTTCGAGCGCAGCGCCGAGTTGTGCGAGTTAGCCTTCGCTGCCTGGCGGGCGCGCTTGCGTGCTTGTGCGGAGTTAGCCATGATGGTTCCTTATATTCTGTCTTGTTTCCAGAGCTTGGAGCCTGACGGCCAAGCGCTGCTTTTCGATCTGACCCTCGATGGCGATTGCCCGGGGCCCCAAAAACACCAAAAAACATCCTGATTAGTTACTTTACTCCGAGACGATCAACACAAGGCGAGGATGAGGTTTTGTCGTAACGGCGGCCCGAAGCAGGCGCGGCACCATCGCGGCCAAATCGAAACGGCGGTTGAAACGGTAGGCAATTCAGCGAGATAGCGATGGGCATATTTGGCGTAATTGATAGCGTGGTACGTGCCTTTGAGGGCCGTTTTCAGGTTGCCGAGCATCGTGTTGACCCAGCGGAACTCGGGGCGCTGCGCGGCCTGACGGCCACCGCCCGTGACATGGCGCTCATGACTGGCAGCCTTTTGCGTCACGCTGTCGAAACACCACAGGCCATCGGAAACGACGCACGCGGTGGACATCAGGCTGCTGGCCGCCCAGACCTCAAGGGCCGCGTTGGTAAAGCCCGGCACGGGCGAGAGCCGCATGAACAGAGGACGGCCATCGTCAGAGGTCTGCACGGCCGCTACAAACGGCGTCTTGCCGGGCGCGCCACGCCCACAGCCTTACGCCGGAGCGTTCCCTGCCCAGGTACGCGTCGTCGACCTCGACCCGTTCGTCGAGCCGGCATCGCTCTTCGCGCAGCCACATGGTCTCCAGCAACTTGTGCTTGATGAGCCAGACCGTCTTGTAGCTCACGCCCAGCTGGCGTTTGAGCT
>JAYFRX010000155.1:0-6312 GCA_040946945.1 Burkholderia sp.
GAACACTGATGCGCGTGTTCTGGATCAGATCGCGCATCGGAAGCCACAACTGTTCGTGCTCGGCAAAGCTGGCGCGCAGGGCCTCGTGCTCCTGTTTGCCGACGACCGTCAGCGGCAACTTGGCGCGCGACGCCCGGGTTTCTTGGTAGGCTTCATCTCGGCGGTTCTCCTGTTCTGGAGCTTGGTCTTGGAAACCCGATTCTCTCGGATTCCTGCGGGAACCGCCGCCTTCAACCTTCAACTATTTTTTGGACACCGCCTGAACACCTGGCAGCGCGTCAGAACAATCAACCCGATCGAGTCGACTTTCGCAACGGTGCGTCATCGCACTACGCACACTCGCAACTGCCTGTCGCGCGCGACGTTCCTCGGCATGGCGTTCATGCTTATCCAGTCCGTCGCGAAATCGTCGCGCCGCATCCGCGGTGTCGACAAGCTCGAACAGCTTCTGAAGGGCATTCCCTTCAAAGACGGAACCCCGATAATCGATCGCACACCGGCTCAGCAACCGCTGGTCGCCTGATCATGCCGCCGATCGCTCGTACACCAGATTTGACGATAGCTCCCGCCGCTCGAGACGCTACCGCACTGGTCGGCCGTGCCCGGCCGCGATCCGATCGAGCGCAGCCTGCGTTTCGCCGACTTCAACGCCACGTTCGGCTTCATGACGCGCGTCGCCATCAAGACGCAGGAAATGAACCACCATCCCGAGTGGTTCAATGTCCACAACCGCGTCGACATCGCGCTCTCGACGCATGACGTAAACGGCCTGGCCGAGCGCGATATCGCGCTGGCGCCGCTTCATCGACGAAGCGGGCCACGAGGCCCACTTCGGCTGAGCCTCCCCGGGTGCCGCACATCACCATCCCGCGCGGTGCCCTTCCCCACCTCCCCTTCAAACTGCCGCTGCGATCGCAGCATGCAGGTGCCCCTCCCTATTTCGAACGTTTACGGAACAGCGGATGGGGTAGATACGGCGAAATCGATAAAAAGCCGACGAAGCGCGGACGCCGGACCGACAATTGTCTGACGAAACTGCCCTCTCCGCAGGCCGCGCGAATCACGGCTGTCAGCACGTGCCACGCCGCTGCCGCCGATTCTTCACGGCTTCGCTACAAAAGCACCGCGCAAAACAAAACGCGCGTCAACGGTTCACAGTCAACGCGCGTTCGTTTGAGAACTGAAATCTGTGAAAAGACACAAGCCTTCAGCTTTCTAAGCCGTTCATAAGGCGCACGTAAGACTCCCAGGCGTGGCGCGAAATGGGGTCAAAACTTTCCAGTTTCAGTGCGCTTTGCCGCTGTACAATCAGCAACGCATACGGCTTGGAAAGCGCGCTCGCTTCTTCGCACAGTCTGAGTTCGTCGCCGCTGGACGGCGAACGGGCGCGCCAGAAATTGATCGCGGCTTCGAGTTCGTAGATCGAGATGTCGGACATATAGTTGGAATTTCGTTCGCTCGCCGCCTTGCCTGTCGTCAGCCACGCGACATGCTGTTGGAAACGGCATCGGCATCGTGCTGTCCCAGCCAACCCATTGTACTTGAGCGAATCTCATGCGACTCCTCCTCATCGAAGACGACCGCCCCATCGCACGCGGCATCCAGAGCAGCCTCGAACAAGCAGGCTTCACCGTCGACATGGTTCATGACGGCATTTTCGCCGAGCAGGCGCTCGCGCAGAATCGCCATGAACTGGTGATCCTCGACCTGGGCCTGCCCGGCATCGACGGCATGACCCTGCTGTCGCGTTTCCGCCAAACCAACCGCCACACGCCGGTGATCGTGCTGACCGCGCGCGACGAGCTGAACGACCGCGTGCAGGGCCTCAACTCGGGTGCCGACGACTACATGCTCAAGCCCTTCGAGCCGGCCGAGCTGGAAGCGCGGATCCGCGCCGTAATGCGCCGCAGCGGCCCGCACAGCGACATGCCGCGCCCGGAAGTCTCGCTCTGCGGCGTGCGCCTGTCGGGCGTCGATCGCCGCATCTTCAACGACGACAAGCCGCTCGAACTGTCGCCGCGTGAATTCGCGGTGCTCGAGATGCTGCTGCTGCGCCACGGCCGCGTGGTCAGCAAGGCCCAGCTGCAGGATCACCTGACCCACTTCGGCGGCGACCTCGGCGACACGGCGATCGAAGTCTATGTACACCGCGTGCGCAAGAAGCTCGAGCAGTGCCGTGTCGAGATTGTCACGGTGCGCGGCTTCGGCTACCTGCTGCAGGAAATCCGCCAGCTGGCCAGCGTCTGAGGCAGCGCTGGCCGGCCCTGACGCGGCACTGACGCTCCGACGCCAACGCGGCCGGCCTCGCGCCGCGCCGCGTTTTCGTATCCCCGCCGCGCCCGGTTCATGCCGGGCGATGCTTTTTGGATGGTTGACGCGATGTCCACTGAACCGGCCGCTTCCAGCCTGCGCCGCTCGCTGCTGCGCCGCCTCGCCGCCCCGCTGTCGATGCTCGCGCTGATGAGCGGCCTGATCGCCTACTGGCTGGCCTGGCAGTACACGCAGCACGTGATCGACCGCTCGCTGGCCGATTTCGCCATCGCGATCTCCAAGCAGATTCAGATCGCCGGGCCCGACGCGCCGTTCACGGTGCCGCCTCTGGCGCAGGCGATGTTCTCCGATCCCGCCGAGCAGCTGATCTACCGCATCAGCGACGGCGAACACGATCTGGCGGGCGACCCGCGGCTGCCGCTGCAGGGTACCTGCGTGCGCCGCATGCATTACGCCTACGTGTTCGAGTCCGACTACGAGGGCCAGGCCGTGCGCGTCGCGCAGGTGCGCGTGGAGCAGGCCAGCGGCAATCCAATGATCGTCGAGGTGGCCCAGCCGGTACTGCACCGCTACCAGAGCGCGGCCGAGTTCCTGGTGGCGATCATGATGCCACTGCTGTTGCTGCTGCTGGCCGGCTGGGGCATTGTCTGGCGCGTGGTGAACCAGCAGCTCGGGCCCCTCATGCACCTGGCTGATTCGCTGAACCGGCAGACCCATACTTCGCTGGAGCCGGTCGACGAGACAGAGGTACCGCTCGAGATCCGGCCGCTGACCAGCGCCATGAACGCGCTGCTCGGGCACCTGAAGACCGCGCTCGACGCCCAACGCAAGTTCATCGCCGATGCCGCCCACCAGCTGCGCACGCCGTTGACCGCCGTGAAGCTACATGCCGAGCAGGCCGCCGTGGCGCGCGACCCACAGCAGACCCTGACCGCCGTGCACGAGCTGCGTGCCGCCGCCGATCGGGCGGTGCGGCTCTCGAACCAGCTGCTGTCGCTGGCACGCGCCGAGCCGGGCGAGCAGGCGGCCGGCTTCGTCGACGTCGACCTGACGGCGCTGGCCTTCAAGACCGGTGCCGAGTGGGTGCCGCGCGCGCTGGCCTGCCATGTCGACCTGGGCTTCCAGACCGACGAAGACCATGCCGCCGGCAGCGGCTGCGCCGCCTCGACTGGCGACGACAGCGAGGAGCTGCCGCCCCACGAATTCGACCTCGCCAGCGTGCCGCCGCTGGTGGTGCGCGGCAACCCGGTGCTGCTGCGCGAGGTGATTGCGAACCTGCTCGACAATGCGCTGAAATACGTGCCGCTGGCGCGCCCCGAAGGCGCGCGCATCACGCTGAACGTTTCGCAGGTGACGCTCGGCAACGAGCGCGCCGCCGCCCAGATCGTGGTCGAGGACAATGGTTCGGGAGTGTCGGCCTGGCAGCAGGCCGACCTGTTCAAGCGCTTCTTCCGCGGCGACGCGCAGAGCGGCAATGGGGTGGAGACCGGCGCGGGCCTGGGCCTGGCGATCGTGCACGACATCATTTCGATGCACGACGGCGCGGTGTCGTATGCCGATGCGCCAGAGGGCGGCTCGCGCTTCATCGTGCGGATCCCGCTCGCCGCGAAGCCGACCGAGGGGTGCCGCAGGCCGCCGAATCCGCGCCGCAGCACGCATAAGCGTTGAGGCCTGCGCATAACGGTTGCCACCCGGGCGCCATCATGGTCAGGCTCTTAGAGGCCAGTTCAAAAAGACTGCTCGGTACGCCTGAAGATGTTCCAGCAGACGAGGGCGCAGCCGAATTTGAAAAATGCTTCGTGAATGTCAGCTCGACGATCGAAGCGTATGCGAAGACGACGGAAGTTGTGGAGCTACGAGTGAGTCCGTTCAACGAACCAACGGAATTTGCCCAGACCACTGCCATGTTCAGTGCGGCGCCTTGCGATCACCGGTTTGATGCCGCGTTCGCGCAATCGTTGACGATGCGGATCGGAATCGTAACCACGATCGGCATAGATGACCTTGGGTCTCTGAAGGGGTCGGCCGCGCGCGCCGCGGATCGGGGGAATCGCGTCGACGAGCGGCGGCAACTGGGTGACGTCGTTGCGGTTCGCGCCGGTCAGGATGGCGCTGATAGGAACGCCATTGGCATCTACGAGATGGGGTGCTTGGAACCGGGTCGCGCGCGATCCGTGGGGTTCGGGCCAGTTTTTCGCCCGCCCCAACAGTTCGTACCGACGAGGGATCGACAGCAGCGTATGAAAGATCGATCTGCCCGGCCTTGCGCAACGTGTCGAACAGCGGTTCGTGCAGTCGATTCCATACTCCTGCTTTACGTTAGTCGTTCAGTCGTCGCCAGCAGGTCGCGCCGGAGCCAAAGCCCAATACAGTTAGCAGATGGTGCCATCACAGACCAGTTTTCAACACGAACAGGATGCCACTCAACGCTGCCCGATCCGATACGCGTGGGCGACCAGGATGCTCTTTGCGCCGGGGCTTGGGCGGCGGCAGTAACGGTTCGATCAGTGTCCACAATTCGTCATGAATGATTGACGCTTCCATCCCTTGGGTTCCGTTGTTCAGACATCTAAGGTTAACAGCTTGCCGAGAAAGTAAACAGTCCCTCATTGGTTTTTGAACTGGCCTCTAACCGACTGAACTACCGCTCCTTGGTCTGGTAACGCAGGTAAGATCACGAAACTGGTGGGTGCTGAGAGGCTCGAACTCCCGACCTACGCCTTGTAAGGGCACCGCTCTACCAGCTGAGCTAAGCACCCGTTCGCGCTTACCACCTGCTTGCCGACATCCCTGATACCGGGTAGATATTATTCCATTCATCAAGCATATATATTCGACTAGTCTAGCGTATCTTTCAGAGCTTTACCATCCCTGAATTTCGCGACCCCCAAGGCTTCCGCATGAAGAGGTCCGTGTGGCAAGGGTGAACGGGCTGAAGTTAGTGGTTGTAAACATCGGCGTGCTGGGGTTGGCTCTCGATTTTTGGCGAAACGAGAGATGCCTTCGATCATGGATGCGTTCGTCGAGTGTAAGCGCGAATTTCTCCGCGCGTAGCCGACTGAATTGAGTGTAAGTGATCCGTGCCCCCCCGCCCCCCCTTGGGCCGCGACGGCCGATCGGCTAACGATCAGGTCTTCGGTTTGCGAGCGGGCTTGCCAGGCTTCCAAGGCCGCAGCGCTTCGTAGTCGTCAACCGTTTGCACGAGCGGCAGCGCCTTGAACAGGTCGATGAGGTACTGATAGATGTAGCGGTAACGCAGTCGCTGGCAGCGCGTCGGCGCATGGCGTGCCCGCTCTTCAGCGCATACCGCTTGCCGATCAGATGCAGGAACTGGGTGGCCAGCTGTGCGGCCCACGCGACTCTTTGCGCAGCGCCTCTTCAGCTTCCACAAAGTACCACCTCGCATGCGTCCAGCAGCCGAGGTGGATCCGCTTGCTCTGCTTCGCGACCAGAGCGCCGCCCTCGCTCATGAGCGCCGAGCCCTCGCGTATGCCCCCGCCCATAGCGCATCGCCGTGTTCCACATGGTGCCCAGGCGCGCCACTGTACAGCCGCACGGGCGGTCCAGCCGCGCTCATCTGCACCCGCGCCGCGCTTTTCGATTGCGCCGCTCGACCCGGCGCTCCTTCAGCGCCTGGAGGTTGGTTTCATCGCTTTGTGTGACCCCGCTGTCGAGCAGCACATCGCGCATCAGGTTGAGCACCAGCTGCGCCGCCTGACCAATCCGGATCACGCTGGCCGCCATCGTGTTGCGTGAGGTGTCGCGGCGGTGTCCCAAAAATTCCAGAACAGGAGAACCGCCGAGATGAAGCCTACCAAGAAACCCGGGCGTCGCGCCAAGTTGCCGCTGACGGTCGTCAGCAAACAGGAGCACGAGGCCCTGCGCTCTAGCTTTGCCGAGCACGAACAGTTGTGAGTTGTGGCTTCCGATGCGCGATCTGATCCAGAACACGCGCATCAGTGTTCACGCGCTGATGTACGACGCTGGCCGCGCGCTCGTCGAACAATTGCTGATGGTGTCTGCTCGCGAGGTGGCCGGCGA
>JAYFRX010000156.1:0-6269 GCA_040946945.1 Burkholderia sp.
GGCGGCGCCGACGCGACCTCTGGATGCTCGCCGTTGCCTTGCATCGTCCGACCGATAAACGCGTTGACCATGACTTGAAGTCCGCCTAACCTACGAAACCCTGCCGCCCCAACCTTCAACTACGAATCGGACGCCGCCCCGCGACAGCCGGTCATGGCTGCGCACCGGCCACCGCGAGGAAGCCGTAGCGGCGTTCAGCCGAGCGCCGAGGCGACCAGCCAGCGCTTGACGAAGGGCTGCTCGCCGATCAGCGCCATGCCGGTGTTGCGGGCCACGCGCGCCAGCGTGCCGGGCAGCGCGAACAGCCGCTGCAGGCCGTCGGTGGCCACCATGAGCGCGCGGATGTCCTCGCGGCGCGAACGCTCGTAGCGACGCAGCAGAACGGTATCGCCGAGATCGCGGAAAGCCTCGCGCGAGGCAACGGCATCGACCAGCGCGGCCACGTCGCGCAGCCCGAGATTCATGCCCTGCCCAGCCAGCGGATGGATCAGGTGGGCGGCATCGCCGACCAGGGCCACGCGCGGCGCGATCAGCCGGTCGACGCTCTGCAGCGCCAGCGGGAAACCCTGGGCCGGCGTCACGCAGTCGAGCGCGCCGAGCTGGCAATGCGTGACGCGTTCAACCTCCGCCGCCAGCTGCGCCGAATCGAGCGCCAGCAATTCGTCGGCATGCGCCGTGTGCGCCGACCAGACCAGCGAGACATGACCGTCGGGCAGCGGCAGCAAGGCGATGACCTCGCCGTCGCGGAACCATTGCCAGGCGGTTTCGCGATGCGGCTCGTCGGCCTTGAAGTTGGCGACCACGCCGGTCTGGCGATAGTCGCGCCGCTTGACGCTGGCGCCCATCTGCGAGCGCACCCAGGAATGCGCGCCGTCGGCACCCACCACCAGGTCGGCAGAAATCATCTCGCCGTTTGCGAGCGACAGCGTGGCGCACTCGGGCGTGATATCGAGCCCCTGGGCGCGCGTGTCGATCCAGCTCAAATTCGGCTGGAAGCGCAGCGCCGCATCCAGCGCCAGCTCGACCAGCGAGGATTCGCCGATCCAGGCCAGCTGCGGCACCGCGGCCTGGAAAGCCGAGAAATGCAGCTCCGCTTGCGCGTCGCCGTAGATGCGCATGTCGTAGACGGGCGCGAGCCGCGTGTGCTCGAGCGCCTGCCAGACGCGCAGGCGTTCAAGCAGGGTCTGGGAACTGGCCGAAAACGCGTAGACGCGCGCGTCGAACACCGTGTCGGCCACACGCGGCGCGGCGGGCTGGGCGAGCAACGCCGTCTTGAGGCCGGCCTGGGTCATGGCGAGCGCCGCGGTCTTGCCGACCAGGCCGCCGCCGCCCACGGCGACGTCAAAGGTCTGAGGATGGGCAGTCATGGCGCGCATTATAGCCGCCGGGCCGCGGTTTTCCCATGTGGCACGGGCTTGCGGAAGATCCGCGCAAACCGCGGTCCGGCGGCGATCTCCAGCGGTTCGCCGAGGCAGCGAGGCGGCAACGGTCGGACGACACGACGAAGAGAGGCATGGCGGCGACGAAAACTGTCGCGCCTCTCGCGCGACCGACACAGACAAACCCTGCCCGTCATCGCTGCCCGCATTCCTCGGCTCTTGCCGGCGCGCCCCTCCCGGCACTGTACCGGCCTCGCGTTTGACTGCAAGTTCACCGCGCCGATCTCGCATCCCTGCCTTTTTCGCCCTCTCGACAAGCGCCTCCGATCCGAACCCATTTCATCCGTAAGCGCCCCCGCGACCGCCCCATGAGGCACGGCCCGCAAGGATTATGGCCCACATGTTTCCTTACAAACGCATACCGCTTGTCATGCCCGGCACCGCTACAGCATCGTGGTGCCGGACGGCGGCTATCACCACCATCGCGACTATTATCGTTCCTGATCCGGTTCACGCGAGTCCCGGCTTGCATGAAATCGCCCATGGCGTGCTATTTTTGATTCGTCGACCCCGCGTATCACCGGTGACGGAAGCGATTCTCAACCCCATCTCGAGCATGGCCATGAGCGACGTACACCCCAACCTCACCCAACACGACCGCGTCGAGTTGCTGTGCTGGCTCACCGTCGGAACTCTCGGCGCGTTCTACCTGAACGAATCGTGGCCTGCCGCCTCCTTCCAGGTTCAGGCCGCGCACAAGTGGCTCGACCGCCACCTGCGCGAGGCCGACTGGCTCTGCATCGCCAAGCTCGCCGCCATCGCGCTTGACATCGCCAGGAAGCACGGCGACTTCGTCGAGAAGGCCTGGTCGCGCGACGCCATCGAGGAAATCATCGATACCGAGGAGCTCGACATGCAGTCGCGGCTCGTCGCGCTGGTGATGGAAGACTGCCGCGCGTCGCTGGCCGACCGGCGCGTCGCCGACTGAAGGGCGACGAGCCCGCCCGGAGCGGTGGATTGCCAGGGCGGCGACGGCCCCGGCCGGCTTGTCGCCGGCACGGCTAGAAATTGAGCGTAGGGACGAAGTGCCCCCATGTTTTCGCTCTCAGGCATTACGGACGGACTGCGAGCGAGCACTACCCTGCGGTTAAGCACGCCCGCACGCATCGACGCTTCGGTCGACTGAGAGCCGCTCTCGCGAGCCCACAGGCACAGCCCCGTCAGTATCTTGAGTATAGACACATCAGGGGCTCTGCCAGCGAACACCGGTGGTAGCCGCCCTCTTGCTTCTATTCGCGGCCTGCTACTCTTCGCGATAGCAACGATGGTCTCATGGCACCTCGCTGCGCCAGGCGTGCTCGTAGGCCAAGGTATTGCGCCCTCGCGGGTCGGAATCGACGGGGTAGCCGCGCGCGGCAATTTTCGCGTGGCATGGGCTTGGTGTCGTAGGCGCCGTCGCCACTCATGGTGTCGATCGGCACGTCAGGGGGAATCGGGTCGAGCAAAGCGGGCAGCACTTCGCCATCTCCCTCGTCCTGAGGCGTCATCAGCGCGGCGCAGATTTGGCCGGTGTTCGCGTCCATCGCCAGATGGACCTTGCGCCAGGTGCGGCACTTGGACCAGCCGTGCTGGCGGACTTTCCACTCGTCTTCGGCATAGACTTTCAGTCCGGTACTGTCAACGACAAGGTGCAGCAGCTCGCTGGTGTGCAGTGCTGGCAGCGGCGACCTTCAGTGTCTGCGCGCGGCGGCTCAGGGTCGTGTAGTTGGGCACCGGCAAGCCCGGGAAGGCAAGCTTGCTCAGGCTGAGCGAGCAGCCTTGGAGTGCGCGCAGTGGGAGTTGAAAGACTTGCTTGAGGCAGAGCAACATCTGTATGAAGCACATCCGGGTAGACGCAGGAGCCGGCCACGAGCGCGCGCACGTCCAGTTCGCGGCGCGCTGAGAACAGGCTTGGGTCGATCCACACCGTCCGTCTCCTCGAGCAATGAGGCGCACGCCGTACTGCGCCCAGTTCTTGAGACGGTATTGGGCTCTGGAACTCGATGGCTTGCTGGTGTGTCCTTGCCAATCTTCTCGGAAAGAATCGAGAATCTACGCTGGAAATCGAACTGATAACAGAGCCCAGAGCCTCGCGCGGACGTTGTTGCGCGTAAAACGTCAGCACGTCGCGGCCGGACTTATGCAACAACGCCGGTCGATGGCCTCGCTCATCAGGCCAGCGCGATCCAGTGCTAGTCGAGCGCGACCAGCACGAACTGCTCGACGCCCTCGCCGAGCTCGGGCACGCCCGGGAACTGCGCGTCGAGTTCGGCGATGATGGCCGCGCACGCTGCGCTGGCCGTCGATCAGCCCGCCGATCGCGGCCGCGCTTTCATTCAGCTTGATCATGCCCTCGGGATAAAGCAGCACGTGCGCCTGCTGCGCGAGCTCGAACTGGAAGCGATAACCGCGGCGCCAGGCCGGCGTGCGTTGTCGGTCGAAACTCATAGCGCGATTCCCTTGTGCCAGACGCGATCGGCGGTGACAGTGTGATAGAGCGGGCGATTCAGCTCGTACGCCATCGACATGGCATCGAGCATGGTCCACAGGATCTCGAGCTTTAACTGCAGGATTTCCGGTAAGTATACGCTGCTGCAATTCGAACGTCGTGTAGTGCTGGAGCGTGATCTGCAGGCCATGCTCGACGTCGCGGCGGGCCTGGCCCAGCCGCGAGCGGAACTATTCGTAGCCGCTCGGGTCGATCCACCGATAGCACCGCGGCCAGGTGCCGAGCTGCGATTGATGGATCCGCGGCGCGAACAGCTAGCTCGGTCAGCGAGCTGCTGGCCGCCTCCCTGCCAGCTCGCGCGGCACCCGAGCTTGACATAGGCGTCGACAGCAAAGCGCACGCCCGGTAGCACCAGCTCTTGCGAGCGCAACTGTGCTCGAGATCGAGCCCGACGGCCTGGCCCAGGCGCGGCCAAGCCTCGATGCCGCCCCGTCCTCGCCAGGCGCGCCGTCGTGATCGAGCAGGCGCTGGATCCACTGGCGGCGCACCTCCCGACCGGGACAGTTGGAGAGGGTCGCCGCGTCCTTCATCGGGATGTTGACCTGGTAGTAGAAGCGGTTGGCCACCCAGCCCTGGATCTGCTCGCGCGCGGCGCGGCTTCGTACATCGCGACATGATACGGGTGATCGATATGGTGGTAGGCGCCTTTGGCGCGCAATGCCTGCTCGAACTGCTCGGGGTTCAGGGCGATTTGGCTCATGATGGCTTGCATTCCGGTGATTCGATCCGGGCGGACCCGCGGAAGTAGCGCACGGAAAACACGTGCGGCAGTGGGCGGCGGGCATGCGCCGCGCGCCACCGCGCCGGTATTCAGAGATCGATCCGCTTGCCGTCGAACGCGACCTCAACCTGCCGGCGCGCGAGTTCCTCGCGCTCGGGCGAACGCTCGTAGAGAATCGGGTTAGTGTTGTTGATGTGGTGAGGATTTTGCGCAGCGCTGGAAAGCGCTCGAGCACCTCGAGCATGCCGCCGGGGCTGCTTTGCGCCAGATGGCCCATCTCGCGACCGGTGCGCGTGCCAACGCCGCGCCGGCTGCCAGAGCGTGCCGTCCGGCCTGCGCTATGCGCGCGGCCAGCGGCCTCGTCGACGACGCCCAGGCCCGGCGCGTAAAACAGCTTGGCCGCTGCGCAGGTCCTCGATCACCAGCCCAATGTTGTCGCCGGGATGCGGATCGTGACGATACGGCGAATACGGCGGTGCCGCGCTTTGCAGCACGAAGGGCGTGAAGCGCAGGTTCGGGCAGGCCGCGATCGTGTACCGGATCGGGTTGTTTAGACACGATTTTGCGATCAGGCGGCAAGTGGCAAGAGCGTTGCCTGACGGGCTTCGAGGGGTGTCCTGAAGACCAGTTTTTCGAGACGCCATTCCAGATTGTATCGGTCCTTGAACGCGACGGCGGCAGCACGAACGTCTTCAACGTTGTTGAACAGCCGTCCGTGGATGGCTTGCTCCTTCATGGTCCGATTGAAACGCTCGGCGACGCCGTTGGTCTGCGGCTCAGCGACGAAGGCGTAGCTCGGCGTAATCCCCCAGAACTTGAGCTGGGCGCGGAAATCGTCCGACCTGTACTGCGAGCCGTGATCCATTCGCAGGGACAGTCCGCGGCCGGCATCAGCTTCGACCGATCCGAACTGCTCGCGCACCCCTTGGCTGATTGGCTCCAGTGCGGCAAAGCGGTCGCCCACTTTGGTGACGTGGATGCCAACACACGCCGCGTCGCAATGATCAACCGCAGCGAAGATCCAGACCAGGCCCTCATCGACGGTTTGAACCTTGGCGCCATCGGCGCCCCACATCTCGTTAGGCCGATCAGTCGTCATTCGACCATCGTGAGCATTGGGCGGTTTCTGCGGTTGCCGATGGGGCGAAAGCAGGCCGTGTTCGCGCATCAGCGGCGAGACACGGGCTCGGGACACGCGGATGTCGTCCTGAATGCGCAAGCGTGCCCAGACCTTGCGCGCGCCCCCTTCGCCGACGAACGGCGTGCGAGTGAGATCGGCGCGAACAGCTGCGAGCCGCTGGTGATCGGGCGCCTTGGGCTTTGGGCCAGGTCGGACAGGGGCAAGTGGGGTGACCTTGTTGAGCGCCCTGGCGCGCTCGGCATAGATCGTGGAGCGCGGAAAGTCGAGCACCTAGCATACCCGTTGTGGCGGTGTCCCAAAAATAGTTGAAGGTTGAAGGCGGCGGTTCCCGCAGGAATCTGAGAGAATCGGGGTTCCAAGACCAAGCTCCAGAACAGGAGAACCGCCGAGATGAAGCCTACCAAGAAACCCGGGCGTCGTGCCAAGTTGCCGCTGACGGTCGTCGGCAAACAGGAGCACGAGGCCCTGCGCGCCAGCTTT
>JAYFRX010000157.1:0-254 GCA_040946945.1 Burkholderia sp.
GATTCCCGCCTACACGCAGCTGCGCGACGACGAACGGCTCACGCAGCGCATGTACGACATCATGGTCAGCGGCGTGTCGACCCGAAAGTATGACGAGGTGTTGCCTGAAATGGCGCACACCGTCGGCCTCTCGAAGAGCAGCGTCTCGCGCGAGTTCGTGAAGGCGAGCAAGAAGAAGCTTGACGGGCTGATGGAGCGTCGCTTCGAGGATCACGACATCCTAGCCATCTACCTGGACGGTATCATCGTCGATG
>JAYFRX010000157.1:264-6260 GCA_040946945.1 Burkholderia sp.
GAACGGCTGGCGAAGCAGACCCGACAGCAGGTCGCCTCGGTCATGCGTGCCGCGTACAAGCTGCCGGCCGACGACGGCCTCGCTCGGCTGAAGGCCCAGGCGGCATGGTTGAAGACCGACCATCCGAGCGCGGCCGCCTCGCTGCTTGAGGGGCTTGAGGAAACGTTCACGGTCAACCGCCTGGACCTGAGCCGCGGCTGATCCGCAGCCTGGCGACGACGAACCTGATCGAGAATCCGAACGGCGCGGTGCGCCGCGTCAGCGGCTGGGTCGACCGCTATCGCGATGTCGACATGGCGATGCGATGGGCGGCCACTGGCTTCCTGGAAGCTGAGAAGCGATTCCGTAAGCTCGGCGGTGCCGACGGACCTCTGGATGCTCGCCGTTGCCTTGCATCGTCCGACCGATAAACGCGTTGACCATGACTTGAAGTCCGCCTAACCTACGAAACCCTGCCGCCCCAACCTTCAACTACGAATGGGACGCCGCCACCGTTACTGGGACGGCCATCGCTACTGGCAAGGCCAGGAGTGGATGGAGCACTATCGCCGTGACCGCCCGCACTGCCAGCCGGGGCACTGGAGTCACAACAAGTGCCGATAAGGACGCAGCTGGGCGGCAGCGAACGAGACGCGCAGGTTCGTGCAATCAGGCTGAGCGAGCTGTACTGGAACTAAATCGCTGCACGCGATGCGCAGCCGCTCGACAAAAAAGCACAGAAGCCGATCGATCGCGACGGAATCGATGCGAATGCGCCCATGGCCGCGGCGCGCGGCGGTCGATTCCAACCGCCGCGCGCTGGCCCGCTTCGGGCGCCGCCTTACTGGAACGCCACCTCAGCGAAGCTGCGCAGCTTCCGGCTGTGAAGCTTGGCCAGCCCGTTGGTGCGCAGGATCTCCATGGCTCGCACGCCGATCTGCAGATGCTGGTCGACCTGCGCGCGGTAGAACTGATTGGCCATGCCCGGCAGCTTTAGCTCGCCGTGCAGCGGCTTGTCGGACACGCAGAGCAAGGTGCCGTAAGGCACGCGGAACCGGAACCCGTTCGCCGCGATGGTCGCGCTCTCCATGTCGAGCGCGATCGCGCGGCTCTGCGAGAGCCGCTGCACCGGCTCGCGATGATCGCGCAGCTCCCAGTTGCGGTTGTCGACGCTGGCCACCGTGCCGGTGCGCATCACGCGCTTGAGCTCGCTGCCGTCTAGCCGGGCGACCTGTGCCACCGCGCGCTCGAGCGCCACCTGCACCTCGGCGAGCGCCGGGATCGGCACCCACAGCGGCAGGTCGTCGTCGAGCACGTGGTCTTCGCGCACATAACCGTGTGCCAGCACGTAGTCGCCGAGCCGCTGCGTGTTGCGCAGCCCCGCGCAGTGGCCGAGCATCACCCAGGCATGCGGGCGCAGCACGGCGATATGGTCGGTGATGGTCTTCGCGTTCGAGGGGCCCACGCCGATATTGACTATCGTGATGCCGCTGCCGTCGGCGCGCTTCAGGTGGTAGGCCGGCATCTGCGGCAGGCGCGGCGGCGGCGAGCCTTCCACCGGCTCGTTGCCGAGGTTAGCGTTGTAGGTCACCACGTCGCCCGGCTCGACGAAGGAGGCGTACTGGCTGCGATACTCGCGCACATCGGGATCGTCGCTGGCCGACATCATGGTGCGGCCCAGCTTCACGAATTCGTCGATATAGAACTGATAGTTCGTGTACAGCACGTAGTTCTGGAAGTGCGGCGGCAGCGTGGCCGTGTAGTGGCGCAGCCGGTGCAGCGAGAAATCGACGCGCGCGCCGGTGAACAACGCGAGCGGATGCGGCTCGTCCGGTGCCGGCTCGTAGGTGCCGTTGACAATCCGGTCGTCGAGATTGGCCAGGTTGGGCACGTCGAACACGTCGCGCATCGCCAGCAGGCGGTCGCGGTCGAGGTCGCCCTCCAGGTGGATGCCTTCCGAGAACGCGAAATGGATCGGAATCGGCTGGTCAGACACGCCCACCTCGATCTTCGCGCTGTGGTTCTTCGCCAGCAGGCGCAGCTGCTCGCGGTAGTAGCTGGCGAACAGGTCCGGGCGCGTGACGCTGGTCTCGAACACGCCGGGGCCGGCCACGAAGCCGTAGGAGCGGCGCGAGTCGATATTGGCATTGACCTCGGTGCGCACCCGCACAAACGGGTAGCAGGCCCGCACATGGCCGCCGAGCGACTCGCTGCGGCGGTAGCGGGCGAATGCGTCGCGCAGGAAGGTGGTATTGGTCTCGTAGATCGAGGACAGCCGCGCGACCGCCATGACCGGGTCGTCGAAGGTTTCGACAAAGGGACTCTCGGGCGAGAGCGGAAGATGCTGGCGATGCGTATCCTTGTTCATTGTCGATTGCCTCTTCGGTTGCGCTCGACATTATCTCGCAAGCGACCGCGCGCCGGTGCCTTTCGCGGGTCGACGCGGGGCCGCCACAGCGGCACGACGGCAAGCTCGGCACCCGGCCGGCTTTGCTAGAATCGTGCAGTTAATCGGGAGAACATCATGAAGCCGCTCATTTTCGCCGCCGCGCTCGCGACGGCCGTCGCCCTCGCCGGGCCCGCATTTGCCGCCGGCCAGCAGCCGAGCGACGAAGCACGAGCCCGGGCTGCGCAGGACGAGGCCGCCGGCCTGCCCGATCTCACCAAGATCAACCGCCCCGCCGCCGAAGTCAGCTCGAAGGTCGAATTCGACGACATCACGCGCACGCCGAGCTTCCGCGAGAAGAGCGTGAGCGGCACCGAGGTTACCGAATATCGCGATCGCGGCAAGCCGGTCGAGATCGACGTGCGTTCCAACTTCGGAACGGGCTACCAGATGAGCTCGACGCCCGACATCTCGCCGCGTCCGCACCAGGGCAACGTGCCGGTCACGCGCGTGCCCTCAATCAACCTGCACTACTGACCCACATCCCGCCGGCATCACCGGCCTGCCAACCCCGTTTCGACGCTTCCCCGCATGGCAGTCTTCACCGCAGTCTCCGATTTTGATCTCGCGCACTGGATGCGCCACTACGATCTCGGCGAAGTCGTCGCGTTGCGCGGCATCCCGTCCGGCATCGAGAACAGCAACTTCTTCCTGACCACCACGTGCGGCGAATACGTCCTGACCATCTTTGAAAAGCTGACGGCCGCGCAGCTGCCGTTCTACCTCGAGCTGATGCGCCATCTTGCCGAGCACGGCGTGCCGGTGCCGGACCCGGTGGTGCGTGCCGACGGCACGCTGTTCGGCAAGCTGCACGGCAAGCCGGCCTCGATCGTCTCCAAGCTGGAGGGCTCGGCACAGATCGCACCCGAGCTCGAACACTGCGTCGAGGTCGGCCAGATGCTAGCGCGCATGCACCTGGCGGGCCGCGGCTACGCGAACCGCCAGCCGAACCTGCGCAGCCTGCCCTGGTGGCAAGAGAACGTGCCCGCCATCGTTCCCTTCATCGACGCCCAGCAACGAGCGCTGCTCGAGGGCGAACTCGCGTACCAAGCCGCCTTCTTCGCCTCGGACGACTACGCGGCGCTGCCCGAAGGCCCCTGCCACTGCGACCTGTTCCGCGACAATGTGCTGTTCGCGCACGCGGCCCCCGATACCGGCGGCCACACGGTGCGCCTCGGTGGCTTCTTCGATTTCTATTTCGCGGGCTGCGACAAGTGGCTGTTCGACGTCACCGTCACCGTCAACGATTGGTGCACAGAGCTGGCCACCGGCGTGCTCGACACGCGGCGCGCCGACGCACTGCTGCGGGCCTACCAGACCGTGCGCCCGTTCACCGACGACGAACGCCGCCGCTGGCCCGACATGCTGCGCGCCGGCGCATACCGCTTCTGGGTCTCGCGCCTGTATGATTTCCACCTGCCCCGCGCCGCCGAAATGCTGAAGCCGCACGATCCCCGCCATTTCGAGCGGATCCTGCGCGAACGCATCGCCCATGCGCAGACACTCCCCGAGCGACACGACCCATGCAACTGATCGAAGTCCCCGCCAAAACTGGTTACGTCTGGTTCCGCCAGGGCATCTGGCTGTTCCGCCGCAATCCGCTGGCTTTCATCACGCTATTCTTCACCTACCTGCTGGCGATGATGATCGTCTCGCTGGTACCGGTGATCGGCCCAGCACTGCCCTTGCTGTTCATCCCCGGCATCTCGGTCGGCTTCATGGTGGCCTGCCGCGACGCGGTGGCCGACAAACCGGTACTGCCGACCATCCTGATCGACGGCTTCCGCGCCTACGGCAGCGTGACCACGCAGCGCCTGTTCACGCTGGGCGGCATCTACATCGTCTCGATCGCGCTGGTGTTCGCCTGCTCGGCGTTCGGCGACGGCGGCATGCTGCTGCGCCTGATGTTCGGCCTAGGCAACGACAAGCCCGATCCGAACCTGATCCTGTCGATGGGCACCCTGGTCGCCCTGCTGATCTGCGCCACGCTCTACGTGCCGGTGGCGATGATGTTCTGGTTCGCGCCGGTGCTCACCGCCTGGCACGAGATCCCGCCCGTCAAGGCGCTCTTCTTCAGCGTGGTTAGCTGCTGGCGCAACCGCTGGGCCTTTGCGCTGTACGGCCTGCTGTGGTTTGCGGTCGCCACCGGCGCCTCGTTCAGCCTGGCCGCTCTGCTGCAGGCGCTCGGCGTCTACGCGATGACGATCATGATGCCGGTCTCGGTGGTGATCACCGCGGCGCTCTATTGCTCGTTCTACGCCACCTATCGTGGCTGCTTCGGCGTGCAGGAGCTGGGCAGCACAGCCGTCCCGCCTCAGCGCTGAATCCGGCGGGTGGCACCGCGGCCTTCATGCGCCGCCGCTTGCCAGCCGAGCCCGATCGGCGCACAATCCTCACCGTACGAATTTTTCGCCATATCGACGGGCTGCCGGTCATGACCGGCCTCCCCTCGCTCCCCACCACGCTCGACGAGCAGCTCTGTTTCGCGCTTTACTCCACCTCGCTGGCTATGACAAAAGCCTACAAGCCCTTGCTGGGGCGGCTCTCGCTGGCCTGTCCGCAGTACCTGACGATGCTGGTGCTGTGGGAAACTGACGACATCGCCGTCAAGGGCATCGCCGCGCGCCTCAATCTCGATTCGGCCACGGTCACACCGCCGCTCAAGCGGCTCGAGTCGCTCGGCTATCTCGAGCGTGTGCGCGGCACGCGCCGACGAGCGCGTGGGTGCCATACCCGACTCACCGCCGAGGGCATCGCGCTGCGCAAGGCGACCCGCTCGGTGCCAGCCGACCTCTATTGCGCCATGCAGCAGACGCCCGAATTCCTCGGGCAATTGCGGGAAAACCTGCGGCAGCTGCGCGAGTTCCTGAAGGAACACAACGAGGAGTAAACCAAGCTGCCGGCCGATATCGCCGGCTTCATGAAAAAGTCATTGCGAACTAATATTTAGTTCGACCTGATTAGTGACTTGACTCCGATATCATCAACACAAGGCATGGATGAGGTTTTGTCGTAACAGCGGCCCGAGGCAGGCGCGGCGCCATCGCCGGCAAATCGAAACGGCGGTTGAAACCGTAGGCGAATTCAGCGAGATAGCGATGGGCATATTGGGCGTGATCGATAGCGTGGTACGTGCCCTTGAGGGCCGTTTTCAGCTTGCCGAGCATCGTGTTGACCCAGCGGAACCCGGAGCGCTGCGCGGCCTGACGGCCACCGCCCGTGACATGGCGCTCATGACTGGCACCCTTTTGCGTCACGCCGTCGAAACACCACAGGCCATCGGAAACGACACACGCGGTCGGCATCAGGCTGCTGGCCGCCCAGACCTCAAGGGCCGCTTTGGTAAAGCCGGGCACGGGCGAGAGCCGCATGAACAGAGGACGGCCATCGTCAGAGGTCTGCACGGCCGCTACAAACGGCGTCTTGGCGGGCGCGCCACGCCCGCAGCCTTACCGCCGGAGCGTTCCCCGCCCAGATACGCGTCGTCGACCTCGACCCGTTCGTCGAGCCGGCGTCGCTCTTCGCGCAGCTACATGGTCTCCAGCAACTTGTGCTTGATGAGCCAGACCGT
>JAYFRX010000158.1:0-6254 GCA_040946945.1 Burkholderia sp.
CAGCAGCCTGATGCCCACCGCGTGCGTCGTTTCCGATGGCCTGTGGTGTTTCGACGGCGTGACGCAAAAGGCTGCCAGTCATGAGCGCCATGTCACGGGCGGTGGCCGTCAGGCCCCGCAGCGCCCCAAGTTCCGCTGGGTCAACACGATGCTCGGCAGCCTGAAAACGGCCCTCAGAGTCACGTACCACGCTATCGATCACGCCCAATATGCCCATCGCTATCTCGCTGAATTCGCCTACCGTTTCAACCGCCGTTTCGATTTGCCCGCGAGGGTGCCGCGCCTGCTTCGGGCCGCCGTTACGACAAAACCTCATCCTCGCCGTGTGTTGATGGTCTCGGAGTAAAGTAACTAATCAGGAATCCATAAGAGCGGGTTTATCGACATCTTACCAATTTATTACAACGCAAGCTCCACACGCAGCGGCACAAAGTAAGTGCCATTCGCGCATGCCCTTCTACTGACGTGAGCTGATGCTCTCGACCTGGCACGAGCATCGCGCGATCGTCGACGCGCTGATCGCGCGCGACTCGACCGCGGCCGGCCTGGCCATCGCGATCCATATCGAAAGCGCCGCGCAGCGCGCTAGCGTGTTCTTCCCGACGCCGCGCGGCTGAAGCCCCCGCCCAAAAGACAAATCCGCCGCCGCGCACGAGGCGCGACGACGGGTTTTCGCCGCCGAATCGAAACGGGCGCGACCAGCAGGCCGCGCCCGAGCCGATTTACTTGGCGTTGGCGAACGCGACTGCCGTGTCCAGCATGCGGTTCGAGAAGCCCCACTCGTTGTCGTACCAGCTCGACACCTTCACCAGGTGGCCCGACACCTTGGTCAGCGTCGAATCGAACGAGGACGAGGACGGATTGTGGTTAAAGTCGACCGACACCAGCGGCTGGTCGTTGTAGGCCAGGATGCCCTTGAGCGCGCCTTCCGAGGCGTCCTTCATGATCGCGTTGACTTCCTCGACCGTGGTATCGCGCTTGGCGATGAAGGACAGGTCGACGATCGACACGTTGATGGTCGGCACGCGGATCGCGTAGCCGTCCAGCTTGCCGTTCAGTTCCGGCAGCACCAGGCCGACCGCGGCGGCCGCGCCGGTCTTAGTCGGGATCTGGCTGTGCGTGGCCGAGCGGGCGCGGCACAGGTCCTCGTGATAGACGTCGGTTAGCACCTGGTCGTTGGTGTAGGCGTGGATCGTCGTCATCAGGCCGGTCTCGAGGCCGATTTTGTCATGCAGCGGCTTGACCAGCGGTGCCAGGCAGTTGGTGGTGCACGATGCGTTCGATATCACGGTGTGCTCGGCCTTCAGCACGTCGTGGTTGACGCCATAGACGATGGTTGCGTCGACGTCCTTGCCGCCCGGTGCCGAGATGATCACTTTCTTCGCGCCGCCCTTCAGGTGCGCGCTGGCCTTTTCCTTGGTGGTGAAGAAGCCCGTGCACTCGAACACCACGTCGACGCCGAGCTCGCCCCACGGCAGTTCGGCCGGATTGCGGTTGGCCAGCACGCGGATGCGGTCGCCGTTGACGATCAAGTAGTCGTCGTCGACCGACACTTCACCGGGGAAGCGGCCGTGCGCCGTGTCGTACTGCGTCAGGTGCGCGTTGGTCTTGGCATTGCCGAGGTCGTTGATCGCGACGATCTCGAGGTCATGCTTCTTGCCGTTTTCGTAGAAAGCGCGCAGCGTGTTGCGGCCGATGCGGCCGTAACCGTTGATTGCAACGCGAATCGTCATGGTCTATCTCCTGATGGCTGAAAAAATAGCGTTTCGTGCAGCTTCACGGCGGCACAGGACGCGCCCGGGGAGGCACAGCTGCCCCGCTCCTGATATCACTCAGGCGAGCACCTTCTTCACCGTCTCGATCACGTTCTCGACGGTGAAGCCGAAGTACTTGAACAGTACGCCGGCCGGTGCCGATTCGCCGAAGGTGTCGATCCCGACCACGCCGCCTTCGAAGCCGACGTACTTGCGCCAGAAGTCGCTCACGCCCGCCTCGATCGCCACGCGGCGCACGCCGGCCGCCAGCACCCGCTCGCGGTACTCGCCGTCCTGGCGGTCGAACACGGTGGTAGCCGGCATCGACACCACGCGCACGGCAATGCACTGTTGCGCCAGCGGCTCGACGGCCTTCATTGCCAGCTCGACCTCGGAGCCGGTCGCGATTAGGATGATCTTGCGCGCGACGATGTCTTCCTGCCAGTCGCGCAGCACGTAGCCGCCCTTGGCGACATCGGCGATCTGCGCTTCGCTGTGCGTGTTGAACTGCAGGTTCTGGCGGCTGAAGATCAGGCAGGACGGACGCTGGGCGGCGATCGCCTCGGTCCAGCCCACAGCCGTCTCGACCGTGTCGGCCGGACGCCAAACGTCGAGGTTCGGGATCAGGCGCAAGCTGGCGACGTGCTCGATCGACTGGTGGGTCGGGCCGTCCTCGCCGAGGCCGATCGAATCGTGGGTGAACACGAAGATCGACGGGGCCTTCATCAGCGCGGCCACGCGCAGCGCGTTGCGGCTATAGTCGGAGAAGGTCAGGAAGGTGCCGCCGAAGGGCTTGTAGCCGCCATGCAAGACCAGGCCGTTGATCGCAGCGCTCATGCCGAATTCACGCGCGCCGTAGTTGATGTGGTTGCCCCACTGGATGCCGTGCTCGCCGGCGCGCACCGGCTTGGAGGCCTTCCAGTTGGTCAGGTTCGAGCCGGTCAGGTCGGCCGAGCCGCCGAGCAGCTCGGGCAACGCCTCGGCCAGGCCCTCGATGGTCTGCTGCGAGGCCTTGCGGGTGGCGACCGTCTCGCCGCGCTCGTTGGCGCCGGCGATGATGGCGGCGGCCTTCTCGGCCCAGTCGGCCGGCAGCTTGTTGGCCGAGCGACGCTCGAACTCGGCCGCCTCGGCCGGGTACTTGGCGCGGTAGGCGTCGAATGCGCCCTGCCAGTCGGCTTCGAACCTGGTGCCGGCGGCCTTGGCATCCCATGCCGCATAGACTTCCTGCGGGATCACGAAGGGTTCCCAGTTCCAGCCCAGCGCGGCGCGCGTCTTGGCGATTTCCTCGGCACCGAGCGCCGCGCCATGCACGTCGTGATCGCCGGCCTTGGTGGCCGCGCCCTTGCCGATCACCGTCTTGCAGCAGATCAGGGTGGGCTTGTCCGATTGCTTGGCCTTGGCGATGGCCGCGTCGACCGCGTCGACGTCATGGCCGTCCACGCCCGGGATCACGTTCCAGCCATAGGCCTCAAAACGCTTCGGGGTGTCGTCGTGGAACCAGTTGACCACGGCGCCGTCGATCGAGATGCCGTTGTCATCGTACAGCGAGATCAGTTTGTTGAGCTTGAGCGTGCCGGCCAGCGAGCAGGCCTCGTGCGAGATGCCTTCCATCAGGCAGCCGTCGCCGACGAACACGTAGGTGTGGTGGTCGACGATCTTCGCGTCGGCCTTGTTGAACTCGGCCGCCAGCAGCGCTTCACCGAGCGCCATGCCGACCGCGTTCGCCAGACCCTGGCCGAGCGGGCCAGTAGTGGTCTCGACGCCCGGCTTGATGCCGTATTCGGGGTGGCCCGGCGTCTTGGAATGCAGCTGGCGGAAGTTCTTCAGCTCCTCGATCGGCAGCGCGTAGCCGGTCAGATGCAGCAGCGAGTACAGCAGCATCGAACCATGTCCGTTGGACAACACGAAGCGGTCGCGGTCAGCCCAGTGGGGGTTGGTCGGGTTATGGCGCAGGTGGCGCGACCACAGCGCGACGCCGATTTCGGCCATGCCCATCGGCATGCCGGGGTGGCCGGAGTTCGCTTGCTGGACGGCATCCATCGCGAGCGCGCGGATCGCGTTAGCCATCAGGGAGGTGTTGGCAGGAGACGAGGTCGTCATGTCGAGTCCGGAGAACGAGTCGAGAAAAACGGGGCACGGCATGTCCGGAAGCTCGCGGGCCAGCCGACCCCGGCGGCGCGGTGCGGCACCATCAGGACGCGAAGCGGACAAGCAATCAGACGGGAGGCTGAAAAGTCGGCTATTTTAACAGAGACCTGGCCCGCGCCCCGGCGAAAACGGCTTCGCGACCGGGCTGAACGGCGAAACCGCGTCGCCGCATTTTCATGGGGGCGTTTTTTGCGGCGCGGCAAGCGGCGGCCGGGTGTACCGGATCCGGTTGTTTAGACACGATTTTGCGATCAGGCGGCAAGTGTCAAGGGCGGTGCCTGACGGGCTTCGAGGGGTGTCTTGAAGGGCTTCGAGGGGTGTCTTGAAGCCAGTTTTTCGAGACGCCATTCGCGATTGTATCGATCCTTGAACGCGCCGGCGGCAGCACGAACTTCTTCAACGTGGTTGAACAGCCGTCCGTGGATGGCTTGCTCCTTCATGGTCCGATTGAAACGCTCGGCGACGCCGTTGGTCTGCGGCTCAGCGACGAAGGCGTAGCTCGGCGTAATCCCCTAGAACTTGAGCTGGGCGCGGAAATCGTCCGACCCTGTACTGCGAGCCGTGATCCATTCCCAGGGACAGTCCGCGGCCGGCATCAGCTTCAACCGATCCGAACTGCTCGCGCACGCCTCGGCTGATTGGCTCCAGTGCGGCAAAGCGGTCGCCCACTTTGGTGACGTGGATGCCAACACACGCCGCGTCGCAATGATCAACCGCAGCGAAGATCCAGACAGGCCTTCATCGACGGTTTAAACCTTGGCACCATCGGCGCCCCACATCTCGTTAGGCCGATCAGTCGTCATTCGACCATCGTGAGCATTGGGCGGTTTCTGCGGTTGCCGATGGGGCGAAAGCAGGCCGTGTTCGCGCATCAGCGGCGAAACACGGGCTCGGGACACGTGGATGTCGTCCTGAATGCGCAAGCGTGCCCAGACCTTGGGCACCCCTTCGCCGACGAACGGCGTGCGAGTTAGATCGGCGCGAACAGCTGCGAGCCGCTGGTGATCGGGCGCCTTGGGCTTTGGGCCACGTCGGACAGGGGCAAGTGGGGTGACCTTGTTGAACGCCCTGGCGCGCCCGGCATAGATCGCGGAGCGCGGAAAGTCGAGCGCCTGGCATACCCGTTGCAATCCGAAGGGTTTGCCTGTCGCGGAGATCGTGTGGCTCATGTCGACGAGTTCCGGACGATCAAAGGGCGGCGCTCCTGCCGCTCGCGCTCCATGCGCAGCCTTTCGACCTCCATGGTCAGTTCGCCGACGCGATGCACGGCTTCCTTGAGCTTGACTTCCAACGGATCTGTCTGGCGCAACTTCAAACCGGCTTCGATGCCTGCTAGGGCGAGTTCGCGCCATTGTTCGAGCTTGGCGATCGTAACGCCAACTTCGCGAGACACCGGGTCAATCGATTCGCCGCGCAGCAAGTGCAGGACGACAGCGCGTTTGCGCCCGACGGACCAGCGCTTGAATTCGGCGGCGCTGACGGCGTCTACGGCCGCGCTACGCGGGCCCCTCCGTGGCCGCCAGCGCAACTTCCTGCACGTCTACTTTCTTCAACATCTCAGACTCGAACTTGGATGCGTTTTACCCCAAATCTGTGTCTAGAAAAACCGGGCCGCCGCAACGGCGGCGCTGCCGACGCCCGCGGCGACTTGCACACATACGGCGGTACCATGTTCGAATTGAACTTCGCCCCCGAGCCCAAACGGTCGCGCACTTTCGGCGCCTGGACCGGCACAGGACCGATGGCCGTGACGATTTCGCGCTCAGGCAGATAACCATTGCGCACGATCGCGCGCCGGCCGTCCAGCGTCTTCACGTTCGAATACTGTTCGCGCAACGCCGCCAATTCCGCCTCGATAGCCTGATGGATCATCTGCCGTGCGCCTTGCCGGATCAACTCATCCAGACCGCACGGCCCCTTGATTGCCGTTTCTGCTGGTTGACGACTCTGCGCTTCTTGCGTACGTTTCGCCATGGTGGTGGGCCTCCGGTTGCTAGGCGTTACCGCGGAAAGCAACATACTCACGCAACCGCCACCGCCTTTTCACATCCCTCCCGACCGCCCTACACCAGATTCGACATTAACTCCCCGTCGCCACGAGCTGTAGGTGGGCATGAAATGCATGTGCCAGCGGGGGCGCGCGGCCAGCCACGCCTTGACCTTCGGGTGCTGGTGACTGCCGTAGTTGTCCACGATGCAGGGCACGTCGAGCTCAGCGGGGACGGTCTTGACGCATAGGAATTTCAAAACGCCAGAGGAGGCGGGCGATCTGCGCAGAAGTTCGCTGGACGGGTAGTGGTGCCGTCGGTGGGCAAGGTTTCCGGCAACGTCACGCGATTTTCGCTGCGAACC
>JAYFRX010000159.1:0-6201 GCA_040946945.1 Burkholderia sp.
CCATGCGCACGGCTTCCAGCATGAATTCCTGCGTATATCGAGCTCTCGGATTACCCATCTTCCCTTCCTCCTTGCGTGAGTTTTACACACTCAGCAAGGGATCCATTTTTTGCGGGCAAGCTCACGCATCGGCCGCCGCGCCTCGCGGTCGGCCAGCCCCTTGCGCGCGGCGATACAGCACGTCGCCATGCTGCGCGCCAATCGCCACTGCGCCGACCAGGCACAGCTCTTGCGGCGTCTGGTCGAACACGGCATCGAGACGGGCGGCCAGTGGGGCGGGATCAAGGGAGGGGGTGGTCGAGTCGAGCGAGGCAGCGGTCATGGCGAGGTCCGGTTGCGGAAAATCCTGATTCTAGACAGAGCGACTCCGACTTGCACCGGGCTTGCGCTCGCCCCCACGGGGCCGATACAGTCCCGCTTCGGGACCGGTACCGCTTGCCCATCTGCTCCCGGTGGTATCCCGTGCACGGCTTGGATGCCCTCTGCCCGCCGTTTGCCTGCGTTTATCTGCTTCTCGCCGGCTGTTTATTTGTTTCCTGCTTCCCATCCCCCTCGCGTTCCGCCAGGCCAGCCTCGCCCAAGCCTCTAATACCACCGACCTGATCGCGCTCGGCACGCCGGCGATGGTGTTCGCACGCCCCGACACGGCCGATAGCGGCGAAATGCCGGCCGGCTTCGCGCTGGGCGTGATGGTAAGCTTCGCGGGCCTCGCCACGACCCGACCGCGGCCGGCTGCGCGAACTGCGCGCCTGAGTACGCGCAGGCGACGCGAGCGCCCCCGAGACAAGCGCCTTCGACCGGCCTTTTGCGTCCGCGCGCGGTCATCCCCCACCCAAGCCCGCTATCATGTGCGCAATTTTAGCGCTCGCCGGTTCGGCGAGCCTCCGGTTGGAGAACTCATGGCCTTGCCTCAGGACAGCGTCAACATGGCACTTTTTTGCGACTTCGAAAACATCGCGCTCGGCGTGCGCGACACGAAGTTCGAGAAATTCGACATCAAGCCGGTGCTCGAAAAACTACTGCTGAAGGGCAGCATCGTGGTCAAGAAGGCCTATTGCGACTGGGATCGCTACAAGACCTTCAAGGGCGCCATGCATGAGGCGAGCTTCGAGTTGATCGAGATCCCGCATGTGCGCCAGTCGGGCAAGAACTCGGCCGATATCCGGCTGGTGGTCGACGCGCTCGATCTTTGCTACACGAAATCGCATGTTGACACCTTCGTGATCATCAGCGGCGATTCGGATTTCTCGCCGCTAGTCTCGAAGCTGCGCGAGAACGCCAAGCGCGTGATCGGCGTGGGCGTGAAGAACTCGACCTCGGATCTGCTGGTTGCCAACTGCGACGAATTCATCTTCTACGACGACCTCGCCCGCGAGTTGCAGCGAGCCCAAGCCAAACGCGAGTTGCGCACGAGCGCCGACAGTGGCAAGCGCGCGGCCGACGACAAGCAGCGCAAGCAGGACGGCGACACGCGCAAGCTCGAGGCGATCACGATCGCGGTCGAGACCTTCGACGCGCTCGCCTCCGAGCGCAGCGACAGCGGCAAGATCTGGGCCTCGGTGCTCAAGAGCGCGATCAAGCGGCGCAAGCCGGGTTTCAACGAGACCTACTACGGCTTCCGTGCCTTTGGCAACCTGCTCGACGAGGCACAGGCGCATGGGCTGCTCGAGATCGGCCGCGACGAGAAGTCGGGCACCTATGTGTCGCGTCCGGTCCAGGGCGCGGCGGCCCAGCCGGGCTTCGGCACGGAAGCGTTGAAGGCTGCCGACGAGGCGATCGGTACCGATGAGGCAGCGGCGCCGCAGCAACCGGCGCGGCATGGTGGCGGTTCGCGCCACCGCGACCAGAAGGAACACAAGCAGCAGAAAGAGCGCCGCGCGTACCAGGACGGCGGCCGTCGCCAGGATGGCGAGACGGAAACCGAAGCGGCCGTGCAGCCGGTGCAGGCCGAGACAAAACGCGAATCGCGGCATGAGGGCGAGCGCCGCCACGCGCGGGACGAGGCCAAGCACAGCAAGGAACGCGGTTCGAGCAAGCCGGAACAGATGCCGCTGAGCGAGGAAGCGCCGGCCCACGAGGTGCCCGAGCGGGCCGAGCCGGTGGTGGTCGAAAGCACGCCGGCCATGCCCGACGAAGTGGTGCCGGCCTTCGCCGACGTCGCCGACGATGTGCCGCCGGCGACGCAGGCCGACGAGGCACTGGTTGCGGCCGCCAAGTCGACGACGGGCGCGAAGAAGACTCCGGCTCGCGCACGCAAGGTGGCCGCGACGAAAACCGCTGTCGCCGCGCAAACCGATGTCGGTGCCGAAACCGCGCCGCCGGACGACTTGCTGTCCGGCACGAGCGAGGCAGCGGCCGACGACGAGGCCGCATCGGCTGCCCCGGCCAAGCGCGCCCGCACGACGCGCAGCAGCACCACGCGGGCACGCCGCCCGCGTGGCACGGCCGGGACCGGCAACGAGTCCTGAGATCGGCTCGGCGGCTCGACCATGAGCCATGATCGACGGTGCCCCGTGTGTACCGGATCCGGTTGTTTAGACACGATTTTGCGATCAGGCGGCAAGTCGCAAGAGCGGCGCCTGACGGGCTTCGAGGGGTGTCTTGAAGCCCAGTTTTCCGAGACGCCATTCGCGATGGTATCGGCCCTTGAACGCGACGGCGGCAGCACGAACTTCTTCAACGTTGTTGAACAGCCGTCCGTGGATGGCTTGCTCCTTCATGGTCCGATTGAAACGCTCGGCGACGCCGTTGGTCTGCGGCTCAGCGACGCAGGCGTAGCTCAGCGTAATCCCCCAAAACTTGAGCTGGGCGCGGAAATCGTCCGACCTTTACTGCGAGCCGTGATCCATTCACAGGGACAGTCGGCGGCCGGCATCAGCTTCGACCGATCCGAACTGCTCGCGCACCCCTTGGCTGATTGGCTCCAGTGCGGCAAAGCGGTCGCCCACTTTGGTGACGTGGATGCCAACACACGCCGCGTCTCAATGATCAACCGCAGCGAAGATCCAGACCAGGCCCTCATCGACGGTTTGAACCTTGGCGCCATCGGTGCCCCACATCTCGTTAGGCCGATCAGTCGTCATTCGAGCATCGTGAGCATTGGGCGGTTTCTGCGGTTGCTGATGGGGCGAAAGCAGGCCGTGTTCGCGCATCAGCGGCGAGACACGGGCTCGGGACACGCGGATGTCGTCCTGAATGCGCAAGCGTGCCCAGACCTTGCGCGCCCTTTCGCCGACGAACGACGTACGAGCCAAATCGGCACGGATCGCCTCTAGCAGCTGGCGGTCCGACGCCTTGGGCTTCGGACCGCGTCGCATGGGAGCAAGCTGGGCGACGTTGCTCAGCGCCCTGGCACGCTCGGCATAGATCGTCGCGCGCGGAAAATCGAGCGCCTGGCACACCCCCGCTGCAATCCGAAGGATTTTGGCCTATCGTCGAGATTGCGCGGCTCATGTCGACGACTTCCGTACGATCAAAGGGCGGCGCTCCTGCCGCTCGCGCTCCATGCGCAGCATTTCGAGACCCCCATGGTCAGTTCCCCCACGCGAGGCACGGCGTCCTTGACGCTTGACTTCCAGCGGATCAATCTGGCGTAACTTCAGTCCGGCTTCAAGACCGCAAGACCGGCCAGGCCAAGCTCACGCCACGCCACTGCTTGAGTTCGGCAATCGTTACGCCCGCGAAAACGGCGTCAACGGATTCGCCGCGCAACAAACGCAAGACGACAGCATGCGTCGGCTCCGGTTTTTCTAGACACAGATTTGGGGTAAAACGCATCCAAACTGGATGTCTGGGATGTTGAAGAAGGTAGACACCGCCAGCGCCGCCGAATTCAAGCGCTGGTCCGTCGGGCACAAACGCCCTGTCGTCCTGCGCTTGCTGCGCGGCGAATCGATTGACCCGGTGTCTCGCGAAGTTGGCGTCACGATCGCCGGGCTCGAACAATGGCGCGAACTCGCCCTGGCAGGCATCGAAGCCGGTCTGAAGTCGCGCCAGACCGATCCGTTGGAAGTCAAGCTCAAGGAAGCCGTGCATCGCGTCGGCGAACTGACCATGGAGGTCGAAATGCTGCGCATGGAGCGCGAGCGGCAGGAGCGCCGCCCTTTGAGCGTCCCGAGCTCGTCGACATGAGCCACACGATTTCCGCGACAGGCAAACCCTTCGGATTGTAACGGGTATGCCAGGCGCTCGACTTGCCGCGCTCCACGATCTATGCCGAGCGCGCCAGGGCGCTCAACAAGGTCACCCCACTTGCCCCTGTCCGACGTGGCCCAAAGCCGAAGGTGCCCGATCACGAGCGGCTCGCAGCTGTTCGCGCCGATCTGACTCGCATGCCGCTCGTCAGCGAAAGGGCGCGCAAGGTTTGGGCACGCTTGCGCATTCAGGACGACATCCGCGTGTCCCGCGCCCGTGTCTCGCCGCTGATGCGCGAACACGGCTTGCTTTCGCCCCATCGGCAACCGCAGAAACCGCCCAATGCTTACGATGCTCGAATGACGACTGATCGGCCTAACGAGATGTGGGGCGCCGATGGCGCCAAGGTTCAAACCGTCGATGAGGGCCTGGTCTGGATCTTCGCTGCGGTTGATCATTGCGGCGCGACGTGTGTTGGCATCCACGTCACCAAAGTGGGCGACCGCTTTGCCGCACTGGAGCCAATCAGCCAAGGGGTGCGCGAGCAGTTCGGATCGGTCGAAGCTGATGCCGGCCGCGGACTGTCCCTGCGAATGGATCACGGCTCGCAGTACAGGTCGGACGATTTGCGCGCCCAGCTCAAGTTCTGGGGGATTACGCCGAGCTACGCCTTCGTCGCTGAGCCGCAGACCAACGGCGTCGCCGAGCGTTTCAATCGGACCATGAAGGAGCAAGCCATCCACGGACGGCTGTTCAACAACGTTGAAGAAGTTCGTGCCGCTGCCGTCGCGTTCAAGGGCCGATACCATCGCGAATGGCGTCTCGAAAAGTCGGGCTTCAAGACACCCCCTCGAAGCCCGTCAGGCACCACCCTTGACACTGGGCCGCCTGATCGCAAAATCGTGTCTAAACAATCCGATCTGGTACACACGGGGTGATCAAAAAATTCTAAAAAACGTGCTTTAGCCATTGGCTTAATCCTCGCAACCCATTACAATTGTCATTTCCCATTTTTATGGGGAGCTTTCGCGGGAATTGGAGCGACGGTCTGGGCGGGAGCAGTTTCCACGGCGGTCACCGAATTCGGCGCGACGCGATGTTTTTACAGTGCATTGATTGACATTGACGGAGCGCCGAGGCGGAGTGGTCAATATGGCATGCCGACACGGCGAAATCAGCGGGGCGATAAAAAATTTCCAAGGGTGCTTGACACGATGTCTGCGTACCACTGACAATATTCAGCTATCTACGGAGGGGTTCCCGAGTGGCTAAAGGGGGCAGACTGTAAATCTGTTGGCTTGCGCCTACGTTGGTTCGAATCCAACCTCCTCCACCAAGACATGCAGAGCGGCAAGGGATCGTAAAGTTGTGTGTGGCCCGCGCGGGTGTAGCTCAATGGTAGAGCAGAAGCCTTCCAAGCTTACGACGAGGGTTCGATTCCCTTCACCCGCTCCACCTCCCATCTAGTGAGTGCTTGGTACTTGTTTCGCCCATGTGGCTCAGTGGTAGAGCACTCCCTTGGTAAGGGAGAGGTCGGCAGTTCAATCCTGCCCATGGGCACCATCAAGTTGTCAGTGTCTGTTTGCGCGCGGCGCAACATGTGAAATTCCTTAAGGGAGTTGAAAATGGCCAAGGAAAAATTTGAGCGGACCAAGCCGCACGTCAACGTCGGCACGATCGGTCACGTTGACCACGGCAAGACGACGCTGACGGCAGCCATCGCGACGGTTCTGTCGTCGAAATTCGGCGGCGAAGCGAAGAAGTACGACGAAATTGACGCGGCGCCAGAAGAAAAGGCGCGTGGCATCACGATCAACACCGCGCATATCGAGTACGAAACGGCGAACCGCCACTACGCACACGTTGACTGCCCGGGCCACGCCGACTACGTGAAAAACATGATCACGGGTGCTGCGCAGATGGACGCAGCGATCCTGGTTTGCTCGGCAGCCGACGGCCCGATGCCGCAAACGCGTGAGCACATCCTGCTGGCGCGTCAGGTTGGCGTTCCGTACATCATCGTGTTCCTGAACAAGTGCGACATGGTGGACGACGCTGAACTGCTCG
>JAYFRX010000160.1:0-6185 GCA_040946945.1 Burkholderia sp.
CCCCGATGCGCGCGATGTATTCGACTCTAGCATCTTCGGCTTTCCGCGCGCCTACATCACTGCGAGCGATCGCTTCTGCATACCGATGGTTTTAGTCGCCGCGCAGCGGCTTACCTTGATGCAAGGGCACGCGCTGCGCCAGCGCCTACAACGGCCGGCGACTGTGGGAATGCATGAGCCAGTCCTGCCGGTACCAATGCTCGTCGAGCGTCGGAACGATATTCGAGAAGACGAAATTGCCGCTGACGACCTGGTTTCTGGCGATCTACCTGGTGACGCAGAGCAAGAACGCCATCAGCGGACTGGAGCTCAAACGTCAGCTGGGCGTGAGCTACAAGACGGTCTGGCTCATCAAGCACAAGTTGCTGGAGACCATGTGGCTGCGCGAAGAGCGACGCCGGCTCGACGAACGGGTCAAGGTCGACGACGCGTATCTGGGCGGGGAACGCTCCGGCGGTAATGGCGTAGCACCCCCGCGGCAAGACGGCGTTTGTAGCGGCCGTGCAGACCTCTGACGATGGCCGTCCTCTGTTCATGCGGCTCTCGCCCGTGCCGGGCTTTGCCAAAGCGGCCTTTGAGGTCTGGGCGGCCAGCAGCCTGATGCCCACCGCGTGCGTCGTTTCCGATGGCCTGTGGTGTTTCGACGGCGTGACGCAAAAGGCTGCCAGTCATGAGCGCCATGTCACGGGCGGTGGCCGTCAGGCCGCGCAGCGCCCCGAGTTCCGCTGGGTCAACACGATGCTCGGCAAGCTGAAAACGGCCCTCAAGGGCACGTGCTACGCTATTGATCGCGCCCAATATGCCCATCGCTATCTCGCTGAATTTGCCTACCGTTTCAACCGCCGTTTCGATTTGCCCGCGATGGCGCCGCGCTTGCTTCGGGCCGCCGTTAACACAAAACCTCATCCGCGCTTTGTGTTAAGGGTCTCGGATTCAAGTAACTAATCAGGACTATTTTTGGGACACCGCCGTGACCCACGGCGTCGCCGAGCGTTTCAATCGGACCATGAAGGAGCCAGCTATCCACTGGCGTTTGTTCAACAACGTTGAAGAAGTTCGTTCTGCCGCTGTCGCGTTCAAGGATCGATACAATCGCGCATGGCGTCTCGAAAAACTGGGCTTCAACTCTCCCCCTCGAAGCCCGTCAGGCAGCGCTCTTGCCACTTGCCGCCTGATCGCAAAATCGTGTCTAAACAACCGGATCCGGTACACCGAACCACGCGAATGCTCATTGCTGCCTCCTTTCCGTCGAGCGAATCCGGATCGACGATACGCCGATCGGCGTGAACCCGCATATCGACGCCATGAAATTAAAAACGGAGCCGTGGCGCGCCCGCGATGCCCGGCGCGCGCGGCTCAGACCCCGCTCGCGATCACCTCGCCGATCGCGTCGGCGACGATGCCGACGTTCGACTCGTTCAGGCCCGCCACGCACATGCGGCCCGAACGCAGGATGTAGACGCCGTACTTTTCGCGCAACACGTCGACCTGGGTTTCGCTTAGGCCGCTGTAGGTGAACATGCCGCGCTGCTTGATGTAGCGCGACAGCGCCGCACCTTGCATGTGCGCCTTCAGCCCGTCATGGAGCGCGGCGCGCATCTTGGCGATGCGGCGGCACATCACAGCAAGCTCTTCTTCCCACTGCGCGCGCAGCTCGGGCAAGCCGAGCACGGCGGTGACCAGCTTCGCGCCCTGCGTCGGCGGGTTGCTGTAGATCGCGCGGACGTTGCTGGCCAGCTGGCCCAGCACGCGCCCGGCCGTGGCCGCGTCCTCGCAGATCACTGACAGGCTGCCGCAGCGCTCGCCGTAGATCGAGAAATTCTTCGAGAACGAGGTGGCGATCAGCACCGGGATGCCGCGACGGGCGATCTCGCGCACCGCGAACGCATCGGCGTCGAGGCCGGCACCGAAACCCTGGTAGGCCATGTCGGCGAAGGGCAGCAGCTCGCGCGCCTGCAGCACGTCGATCACCTTGAGCCATTGTGCGTCGTCCAGGTCCACGCCGGTCGGGTTGTGGCAGCAGGCGTGCAGCAGCACGGCGCTGCGCGGCGGCAGCGCGTCGAGCGCGGCCAGCATCGCGTCGAAACGCAGGCCGCCGGTGGCGTCGTCGTAATACGGGTAAGTTTCGACCTTCAGGCCCGAGCGCTCAAACACGAAGCGGTGGTTCTCCCAGCTCTGGTCGCTGACCCAGATCGGCGTATCCGGGAAGTAGCGCTTGATGAAATCCGCGCCGACCTTCAGCGCGCCCGATCCGCCTACCGTCTGCACCGTGGCGATGCGGCCCGCGTCGCGCACCGCGCAGTCGTTGCCGAACACCAGCGTCTGCACCGACTCGCGGTAGGCCTCGATGCCGGCCATCGGCAGGTAGGGTTTCGGGCCGATTGCGGCGGCGAGGCGGTTCTCGGCCTCGCGCACCGCGCCCATCACCGGAATTCGACCTTCTTCATCGAAATAGATGCCGATGCTCAGGTTGACTTTCCGCTCACGCGGATCTTTCTGGAAATTCTCGTTCAGCGAGAGAATTGGGTCGCCCGGGAAGGCATCGATGTGTTCAAACATGGTGGATCCTGGTCAATCGGGAGGAAACAGGTGCTCCTCAATGTGCCCTAGTGTTCCATTGTTCCGTTCTGTTGTTAACTAATCTATGTTCACGTAGCATGCCGGTATCCATGGAACGGGGAGCTATTGTCAAATCTAGTGTACGAGCAATCGGCGGCATGATCAGGCGGCCAGCGGTTGCTAAGCCGGTGTGCTATCGATCACCGGGGTTCCGTCCTTGAAGGGAATGCCCTTCAGAAGCTGTTCGAGCTTGTCGAAGTCGCGGATGCGGCGCCACGATTTCTCGGCGGACTCGATGAGCTGGAACGCCATGCCGAGGAACGTCGCGCGCGACAGGCAGTTGCGAGTGCGCGTAATGCGATGACGCACCGTTGCGAACGTCGACTCGATCGGGTTGGGTGTTCTGAAGCGCTGCCAGCGTTCTGCAGGAAAGTTGTAGAACGCCAGCAGTTCGTCACGGTCCTTCGTGAGCTTCTCGACAACTTTCAGATATTTGGCCGAATCCGTCGCGACCAACTGATCGAAAGCGACAAGGGCCTCGGCACGCGTTGCGGCGCTCCAGATTGCTGAGCGCGCTGCCTTCCCCAAAGCGTGCTGCGATTTGGGCAAGGCGTTCAGTACGTTGCCGATCTCCTGATTAGTTACTTGACTCCGAGACCATCAACACACGGCGGGGATAAAGTTTTGCCGTAACGGCGGCCCGAAGCAGGCGCGGCGCCATCGCGGGCAAATCGAAACGGCGGTTGAAACGGTAGGCGAATTCAGCGAGATAGCGATGGGCATATTGGGCGTGATCGATAGCGTGGTACGTGCCCTTGAGGGCCGTTTCAGGTTGCCGAGCATCGTGTTGACACAGCGGAACTCGGGGCGCTGCGCGGCCTGACGGCCACCGCCCGTGACATGGCGCTCATGACTAGCAGCCTTTTGCGTCACGCCGTCGAAACACCACAGGCCATCGGAAACGACGCACACGGTGGGCATCAGGCTGCTGGCCGCCCAGACCTCAAGGGCCGCTTTGGTAAAGCCCGGCACGGGCGAGAGCCGCATGAACAGAGGACGGCCATCGTCAGAGGTCTGCACGGCCGCTACAAACGGCGTCTTGCCGGGCGCGCCACGCCCAAGCCTTACCTCCGGAGCGTTCCCCGCCCAGATGCGCGTCGTCGACCTCGACCCGTTCGTCGAGCCGGCGTCGCTCTTCGCGCAGCCACATGGTCTCCAGCAACTTGTGCGTGATGAGCCAGACCGTCTTGTAGCTCACGCCCAGCTGGCGTTTGAGCTCCAGTCCGCTGATGGCATTCTTGCTCTGCGTCACCAGGTAGACCGCCAGAAACCAGGTCGTCAGCAGCAATTTCGTCTTCTCGAATATCGTTCCGACGATCGACGAGCATTAGTACCGGCAGGACTGGCTCAGGCATTTCCACAGTCGCTGGCTGTTGTAGGCGCTGGCGTAGCGCGTGCCCTTGCATCGAGGGCACACCCAGCCATCGGGCCAGCAAGACCCGACCAGCGCGGCCTTGCATTGCGCTTCGTAAGCATCTGGCGAACGATACTTGATTTCATGCCTGCTTCGGAGTCAAGTAACTAATCAGGTGATTTCTTGAATCAATTGCAACTAACGGTCTACCCGACCACCCCTGATGATTCCACTTCTCTCGAAGCCGGCGGCTGGCTCCACGCGCGCTGGAGCGTACGCAGGATCGCCGCCGCAACGGCTATCTCGCCGACGAGCGTGCACCGTTACTTCAAGCTGCTCGGCCTGCAACCCCATCGCAGCGCAAGCTTCACACTCTCGATCGATCAATTCTTCATCGAGAAACTGCGCGACGTGGTCGGCCTGTACCTGAGCCCGCCCGAGCATGCCTTGGTCTTGTGCGTGGACGAAAAGAGCCAGTGTCAGGCGCTCGAACGCACCCAACCCATGCTGCCGATGGGCTTCAGCTACGTTGAAGGCGTCACGCACGATGTACCGGATCGGGTTGTTTAGCCACGATTTTGCGATCAGGCGGCAAGTGGCAAGAGCGGTGCCTGACGGGATTCGAGGGGTGTCTTGAAGACCAGTTTTTCTAGACGCGATTCGCGATTGTATCGGTCCTTGAACGCAACGGCGGCGGCACGGACTTTTTCAACGTTGTTGAACAGCCGTCCGTGGATGGCTTGCTCCTTCATGATCCGATTGAAACGCTCGGCGATGCCGTGGGTCTGCGGCTCGGCAACAAAAGCGTAGCTCGGCGTAATCCCCCAAAACTTGAGCTGGGCGCGGAAATCGTCCGACCTGTACTGCGAGCCGTGAGTCATTCGCAGGGACAGTCCGCGGCCGGCGTCAGCTTCGACCGATCCGAACTGCTCGCGCACCCCTTGGCTGATTGGCTCCAGTGCGGCAAAGCGGTCGCCCACTTTCGTGATGTGGATGCCAACACATGCCGCGTCGCAATGATCAACCGCAGCGAAGATCCAGACCAGGCCCTCATCGACGGTTTGAACCTTGGCGCCATCGGCGCCCCACATCTCGTTAGGTCGATCAGTCGTCATTCGACCATCGTGAGCATTGGGCGGTTTCTGCGGTTGCCGATGGGGCGAAAGCAGGCCGTTTGGGCGGACAGCGGCGAGACACGGGCGCGGGACATGCGGATGTCGTCCTGAATGCGCAAGCGTGCCCAGACCTTGCGCGCCCCCTTCGCCGACGAACGGCGTGCGAGTCAGATCGGCGCGAACAGCTGCGAGCCGCTCGTGATCGGGCCACCTTGGGCTTTGGGCCACGTCGGACAGGGGCAAGTGGGGTGACCTTGTTGAGCGCCCTGGCGCGCTCGGCATAGATCGTGGAGCGCGGAAAGTCGAGCGCCTGGCATACCCCATTGCGATCCGAAGGGTTTGCCTGTCGCGGAGATCGTGTGACTCATGTCGACGAGCTCCGGACGCTCAAAGGGGGGCGCTCCTGCCGCTCGCGCTCCATGCGCAGCATTTCGACCTCCATGGTCAGTTCGCCGATGCGATGCACGGCTTCCTTGAGCTTGACTTCCAACGAATCGGTCTGGCGCGACTTCAGACCGGCTGCGATGCTTGCCAGGGCGAGTTCGCGCCATTGTTCGAGCTCGGCGATTGTGACGCCAACTTCGCGAGACACCTGGTCAATCGATTCGCCGCGCAGCAAGCGCAGGACGACAGCGCGTTTGCGCCCGACGGACCAGCGCTTGAGTTCGGCGGCGCAGGGGGCGTCTACGGCCGCGCTACGCGCGCCCTCCGTTGCCGCCAGCGCAACTTCCTGCACGTCTACCTTCTTCAACATCTCAGACTGCAGTTTGGATGCGTTTTACCCCAAGTCTGTGTCTAGAAAAACCGGAGCCGCCGCATCCGTTTCTGCTGCTTGACTGCTCTGCGCTTCCTGCGTACGTTTCGCCATGGTGGTGGGCCTCCGGTTGCTAGGTGTTACCGCGGAAAGCAACATGCTCACGCCACCGCCTTCTCAAATCCCTCCCGACCGCTGTACACCAGATTCGACACCAAGAGGCCAGTTCAAAAAGACTGCTCGGTACGCCTGAAGATGTTCCAGCAGACGAGGGCGCAGCCGAATTTGAAGAATGCTTCGTGAATGTCAGCTCGACGATCGAAGCGTATGCGAAGACGACGGA
>JAYFRX010000161.1:0-6131 GCA_040946945.1 Burkholderia sp.
TTGGGCGGCGGCAGTAACGGTTCGCTCAGTGTCCACAATTCGTCATCAATGATTGGCGCTTCCATCCCTTGGGTTCCGTTGTTCAGACATCCAAGGTTAACAGCTTGCCGAGAAAGTAAACAGCCCCTCATTGATTTTTGAACTGGCCTCTTAACGACTTCGGCGTTCTCGCTCGAACCGCTCACCAGGCCCATTAAATGCTTCTGGGCGTCGCTCTCGACGCCAATTGCGGTGAGGATGTGGCACCCATCGGCGATGATACCGTCCAGATAGATGGCTAGGATGTCCTGATCCTCGCAGCGACGCTCCATCAGCCCGTCAAGCTTCTTCTTGCTCGCCTTCACGAACTCGCGCGAGACACTGCTCTTCGAGATGCCGACGGTGTGGGCCATTTCAGGCAACGCCTCGTCCTACTTTCGGGTCGACACGCCGCTGACCATGATGTCGTACATGCGCTGCGTGAGCCGTTCGTCGTCGCGCAGCTGCGTGTAGGCGGGAATCGGCACTTCCTTGCCGCGCTTGTCCCGCAGCCGGGGCAGCTGAAACCGCAGCTTGCGTTGGTCCATCACGATTCGGCCGGGCTGCGAGCCATGCCAGCGCACGTCGCCGGCGGCACGCCCCGCGTGCTTGTCGCCGGCCACCTCGCGAGCAGACACCATCAGCAATTGTTCGACGAGCGCGCGGCCAGCGTCGTACATCAGTGCGTCAACACTGATGCGCGTGTTCTGGATCAGATCGCGCATCGGAAGCCACAACTGTTCGTGCTCGGCAAAGCTGGCGCGCAGGGCCTCGAGCTCCTGTTTGCCGACGACCGTCAGCGGCAACTTGGCGCGACGCCCGCGTTTCTTGATAGGCTTCATCTTGGCGGTTCTCCTGTTCTGGAGCTTGGTCTTGGAAACCCAATTCTCTCGGATTCCTGCGGGAACCGCCGCCTTCAACCTTCAACTATTTTCCTGATTAGTTACTTGACTCCGAGACCATCAACACACGGCGCGGATGAAGTTTTGTCGTAACGGCAGCCCGAAGCAGGCGCGGCACCATCGCGGGCAAATCGAAACGGCGGTTGAAACGGTAGGCGAATTCAGCGAGATAGCGATGGGCATATTGGGCGTGATCGATAGCCTGGTACGTGCCCTTGAGGGCCGTTTTCAGGTTGCCGAGCATCGTGTTGATACAGCGGAACTCGGGGCGCTGCACGGCCTGACGGCCACCGCCCGTGACATGGCGCTCATGACTGGCAGCCTTTTGCGTCACGCCGTCGAAACACCACAGGCCATCGGAAACGACGCACGCGGCGGGCATCAGGCTGCTGGCCGCCCAGACCTCAAGGGCCGCTTTGGTAAAGCCCGGCACGGGCCGAGAGCCGCATGAACAGAGGGCGGCCATCGTCAGAGGTCTGCACGGCCGCTACAAACGGCGTCTTGCCCGGCGCGCCACGCCCAGCCTTACCGCCGGAGCGTTCCCCGCCCAGATACGCGTCGTCGACCTCGATCCGTTCGTCGAGCCGACGTCGCTCTTCGCGCAGACACATGGTCTCCAGCAACTTGTGCTTGGTGAGCCAGACCGTCTTGTAGCTCACGCCCAGCTGGCGTTTAAGCTCCAGTCCGCTGATGGCGTTCTTGCTCTGCATCACCAGGTAGATCGCCAAAAACCAGGTCGTCAGCGGCAATTTCGTCTTCTCGAATATCGTTCCGACGATCGACGAGCATTAGTACCGGCAGGACTGGCTCAGGCATTTCCACAGTCGCTGACCGTTGTAGGCGCTGGCGTAGCGCGTGCCCTTGCATCGAGGGCACACCCAGCCATCGGGCCAGCGAGACCCGACCAACGCGGCCTCGCATTGCGCTTCGTTGCCGTACTGCTCCTGAAATTCTTTCATCGACAGACCGGCCTGAAACTGGAGTCTGTTGATGGGCATGGCGCACGCTTCGTAAGCATCTGGCGAACGATACTTCGTTGCATGCCTGCTTCGGAGTCAAGTAACTAATCAGGACTATTTTTGGGACACCGCCTCTGCCGCGTATCGACCGTGCTCTGCACGTCGGGCATCGCGAATCTGGGATTTATCTGGTTCATCTTGTTCGAGACCTTGTCATCGCGCGACGCGCCGCTGCCGCCACCGCGCGCCTCCGCTCGGAAGCGGGGAGCCGAAAAAGCCATGGGCCCACAGGCCCATGTGTTCCGTTCCGGAGATACGGGCTGCCCGCCCGCCGAACCGCCCCGGCGTCACCGCGATCCTCAGGCCACGCGCTTCGCCTGGTCGGCGACGCTATCGGCCTGACTGAGGAAACGCTCGCAGATCGACTTCGCGATACCGGCGGCGTCGAGACCGCACAGCGACAGCAGCTTGGCCGGGTCGCCGTGATCGATGAAGCGGCCGGGCAGGCCTAATTGCAGCACCGGCCGGATCACCCCGCATTCCATCAGGGCCTCCATGCAGGCCGAGCCAGCGCCGCCCTGGATGCAGCCTTCCTCAACCGTGGCGAGGTAGTCGTGCGTCTGCGCCAGTTCGCGGACCAGCTCGGCGTCGATCGGCTTCACAAAACGCATGTTGGCGACCGTGGCGTCGAGTTCCTCGGCGGCGGCTAGCGACGGTGCGACCATCGTGCCAAAGGCCAGGATCGCGACGCGCTTGCCTTCCGGCTTTGTCGAACGGCGACGCACCTCGCCCTTGCCGACCGGGATCGCCGTCATCGCCTTGACGGTCGGCACGCCGGTACCGGTACCGCGCGGATAACGCACGGCAGTCGGATTCGACTGCTGGAACGCCGTGTAGAGCATCTGACGGCATTCATCCTCGTCCGCCGCGGCCATCACCGTCATGTTCGGGATGCAACGCAGGAAGGCCAGGTCGTAGGTGCCCGCGTGGGTCGCGCCGTCGGCGCCGACCAGGCCGGCCCGGTCGATCGCGAACACCACCGGCAGGTTCTGCAACGCCACGTCGTGGATCAGCTGGTCATAGGCGCGCTGCAGGAAGGTCGAGTAGATTGCGACCACCGGCTTGAGGCCCTCGGTCGCCATGCCGCCGGCGAAGGTCACCGCGTGCTGCTCGGCGATGCCGACATCGTAGTAGCGATCCTTGAAGCGCTTCTCGAACTCGACCATGCCCGAGCCCTCGCGCATCGCCGGCGTGATGCCGACCACGCGCGCGTCGAGTTCGGCCATATCGCACAACCACTCGCCGAACACCTGGGTGTAGGTCTTCTTGGCGAGCGTGGTCGAGAGCTTGACACCTTCGGCCGGATTGAACTTGCCGGGGCCGTGGTAGAGCACCGGATCGGCCTCGGCGAGCTTGTAGCCCTGGCCTTTCTTGGTGACCACGTGCAGGAACTGCGGACCGCGCAGCTCCTTGATGTTCTGAAGTGTCGGGATCAGCGAGTCGAGGTCGTGACCGTCGATCGGGCCGATATAGTTGAAGCCGAATTCCTCGAACAGCGTGGCCGGCACCACCATGCCCTTGGCATGCTCCTCGAGCTTGCGCGCGAGTTCGAGCACCGGCGGCGCGACGCTGAGCACCTTCTCCACGCCGGCGCGGGCGGCCGCGTAGAAACGGCCCGACATCAGGCGTGCCAGGTGGCGGTTCAGCGCGCCGACCGGCGGTGAGATCGACATGTCGTTGTCGTTGAGGATCACCAGCAGCTTGGCATCCTCGGACACGCCGGCATTGTTCATCGCCTCGAAGGCCATGCCGGCCGTCATCGCGCCGTCGCCGATCACGGCGATCGAGAAGCGGTCGTCGCCGTTCAGCTGGCTGCCGATCGCCATGCCGAGTGCGGCCGAGATCGAGGTGCTCGAATGGGCGGTGCCGAAGGTATCGTAGACCGATTCCGAGCGACGCGGGAAACCCGAGATTCCGTTGAACTGGCGCAGCGAACTCATCTGGTCGCGGCGGCCCGTCAGGATCTTGTGCGGATAGGTCTGGTGACCGACATCCCACACGATGCGATCGTTCGGCGTATTGAAGACGTAGTGCAGTGCAATCGTCAGTTCGATCGTGCCGAGATTGGACGACAAATGGCCGCCCGTCTTCGACACGCTGTCGAGCACGAACGAACGCAGCTCGTCGGCGAGCGGTTGCAGTTGGCGACGATCGAGGCGGCGCAGGCCCGCGGGGTCGTCGATGGTTTTCAGCAAGTCGTACATCGTCGTTCCATTGTAGAAAATCAAACGCGCCCGCACTCCTTATGCCCGCTTCCTGGCGACCGGAAGCGCGGCGGCGGGCTTTCGCGTCAGCTGACCCGGTTCACCACCAGGTCGGCGAGTTCGGCAAGGCGCTGCTGGGGGCGCGCGCCGAACGGTTGCAGCGCCGCGTGCGCGTCGGCACGCAGTTGCGCAGCCAGCTCGCGCGATGCATCGAGACCGATGATCGACACGTAGGTCGGCTTGTTGGCCGCCGCGTCCTTGCCCGCCGTCTTGCCGAGCGTCGCGGAATCGGTTGTCACGTCGAGAATGTCGTCGACCACCTGGAAGGCCAGACCGATCGAGTCGGCATAGACGTCGAGCGCGCGCATCGTGTCGTCCGACGGCGTGTCGCCGGCGAGTGCCCCCATGCGCACCGCGGCACGCAGCAGCGCGCCGGTCTTCTTGCGGTGCATCGTCTTGAGCTGCTCGCGCGTGAGCGTCAGGCCCACGCTGTCCAGGTCGATCGCCTGGCCACCAGCCATCCCGACCGAGCCACTCGCCAGCGCCAGCTCCCGCACCAGCGCGGCCTGCTGGACCGGTGTGAGCGCAGCCGCGTCCGTTAGCGCGACGAAGGCCTGCGATTGCAGCGCGTCGCCAACCAGCAGCGCGGTCGGCTCGTCGTACTGGATGTGGACGGTCGGCTTGCCGCGACGCAGCGCGTCGTCGTCCATGCACGGCATGTCGTCATGCACCAGCGAGTAGACGTGGATCATCTCCAGCGCCGCCGAAGCGGCACTGCGCGCGGCCTCGGTCGCCCCCGTCAGCTCGCTCGCGGCATGGCACAGCAGCGGGCGCACCCGCTTGCCGCCGCCCATCATCGCATAGCGCATCGCCTCGTGCAGCTTGCCGGGCAGCACCATCTCGGTCGGCAAATAATGGTCAAGCGCATCTTCGACGCGCGCCAGCACCGCGCGCATCCATTGTTCGAATGTCATAGATCGTCGTCTTCGCCGTCCGTGGTGCTCGCTCCGTTGGCGTGCGGCTTCAGCGTGGCCCCGTCGAGCACACGCACCTGTTGCTCCACCTTGTCGAGTTGTTGTTGGCAAAACGCAACAAGAACCGCCCCGCGCCGATAGGCGCTGAGCGAATCCTCGAGGCTCAGTGTCCCGCTCTCCATCCGTGCGACAAGCGTTTCGAGCTCCTCGAGCGCGGTTTCATAGGAAGCCGGTGCCGACTCGGGGTCGGCACCCGACGCCGCAGCGCCTGGAGTTGTGTTTTTCGCCATGGGACGAGGTATCAAATTTGGCGGTTTTAAGGTCGAAGTGCAACAGAAGCGCGTTGAGCTCGGAGGGCATCCCCCAAGGCAACGATTTCATGATGATGCTGACGGACATCGAACGATTCGGGCATGAACAGTTCGGCCGGGTACTTCCAGCTCAAGCTCTTGCGCGGGCGGGTGTTCATTTTCTAGGCGATGTCGTCGAGTTGGGCCTGGGAGAACACGGCCAGGTCCGTACCCTTTGGCATGTACTGGCGCAGCAGCCCGTTGGTGTTCTCGTTACGCCCGCGCTACCACTGGGCTATGCGGATCGGTAAAGTAGACCTTGATGCCCGTCGCTTCGAAGATCTGCTCGTGCTTCGCCATTTCCCACCCCTAGATCATAGGTCATAGAAAGCCGGGGCTGGTCATCGATGCGGTTCAGGTTCGTACTGAACGAGGTGACAGCGGCCTCAGTCGTGGCGTTCTCCATTTTTCCCAGCGTGACGAATAGGGCGGTGTCCCAAAAATAGTCCTGATTAGTTACTTGACTCCGAAGCAGGCATGAAACGAAGTATCGTTCGCCAGATGCTTACGGAGCGTGCGCCATGCCCATGAACAGACTCCAGTTTCAGGCCGGTCTGTCGATGAAAGAATTTCAGGAGCAGTACGGCAACGAAGCGCAATGCGAGGCCGCGCTGGTCGAGTCTCGCTGGCCCGATGGCTGGGTGTGCCCTCGATGCAAGGGCAC
>JAYFRX010000162.1:0-6112 GCA_040946945.1 Burkholderia sp.
CGCGCGATCCGTGGGGTTCGGGCCAGTTTTTCGCCCGCCCCAACAGTTCGTACCGACGAGGAATCGACGGCAGCGTATGAAAGATCGATCTGCCCGGCCTCGCGCAACGTGTCGAGCAGCAGTTCGGGCAGTCGATCCCATACTCCTCCTGCTTTGCGCCAGTCGTTCAGTCGTCGCCAGCAAGGCGCGCCGGAGCCAGAGCCCAATACGGTTGGCAGATGGTTCCATCGCAGACCGGTTTTCAACACGAACAGGATGCCATTCAGCGCCGCCCGATCCGATACGCGTGGGCGACCAGGATGCTCTTTGCGCGGGGGCTTGGGCGGCGGCAGTAACGGTTCGATCAGTGTCCACCAGTCGTCATCAATGATTGGCGCTTCCCATCCCTTGGATTCCGTTGTTCAGACATCCAAGGTTAACAGCTTGCCGAGAAAGTAAACAGCCCCTCATTGGTTTTTGAACTGACCTCTAAGGATCTGCTGAATAGCCTGATCGAACGGGGGCTGGCGACCGACCGGGACTATCTGTTCGTGATTGATGGGTCCAAGGCGCTGCGCTCAGCGATCCAGGCAGTGTTCGGCGAACGTGCCCACGTCCAGCGGTGCCGGACCCACAAGATTCGCAACGTGACCGAACGGCTGGCGAAGCAGACCCGACAGCAGGTCGCCTCGGTCATGCGTGCCGCGTACAAGCTGCCGGCCGACGACGGCCTCGCTCGGCTGAAGGCCCAGGCGGCATGGTTGAAGACCGACCATCCGGACGCAGCGGCCTCGCTGCTTGAGGGGCTTGAGGAAACGTTCACGGTCAACCGCCTGGACCTGAGCCGCAGCTGATCCGCAGCCTGGCGACGACGAACCTGATCGAGAATCCAAACGGCGCGGTGCGCCGCGTCAGCGGCCGGGTCGACCGCTATCGCGATGTCGACATGGCGATGCGATGGGCGGCCACTGGCTTCCTGGAAGCTGAGAAGCGATTCCGTAAGCTCGGCGGTGCTGACGAGCTCTGGATGCTCGCCGTTGCCTTGCATCGTCCGACCGATAAACGCGTTGACCATGACTTGAAGTCCGCCTAAGCTACGAAACGCTGCCGCCCCAACCTTTAACTACGAATGGGACGCCGCCCGGCGCGCCCCCCCGATCGAAAGAATGAGCGCAGCGGCTTCGGCCCGCCTTCCCGGTGGTTTTTTTCAACCAGATGTTTCGATTCGCCTGGTCAGGCCATGTCTGCAAGCCATGTCCCTGTCGTGAATCGCGCGATCCCGCGCCGGGACAACCCTTCCGGCTATCGGGTCAATAGCGAGAAAAAGATACAGTGTTTCCTTGCGAAGCCGGGAACAATCCCCAAATGGGCAAGGTAATTGCTTTAACTTTCCTGTTCTTTTAATTCTCCTGTTCATTCTCCTGTTCTTTTGTTCTTTTTTCTCCTGTTCGCGAGTGATTCATGGTTCCCCACCTCGTTACGGCGTTAAACGGTCCGCTGCTCGAGCTGGAGCGGAAAATCCTCGACGCGACGCCGGCGATTGAACGCTGGTTCCGCCTCGAGTGGCAGGAACACACGCCGCCGTTCTATTGTTCGGTCGACCTGCGTAACGCCGGCTTCAAGCTCGCGCCTGTCGACGCCAATCTGTTCCCTGGCAGTTTCAACAATCTGCCGCCGGAAGTGCTGCCGCTGGCCGTGCAGGCAGCGATGGCCGCAATTGAAAAAATTTGCCCGGATGCGAAAGGATTGCTCGTCATCCCGGAACTGCCCACGCGCAACTCATTCTATCTCGAGAACGTCGCGCGGCTGGCCACCATCATGCGCCAGGCCGGTCTCAACGTGCGCTTCGGCTCGCTCGACCCGAGCGTGACCAATGTCACGCCGATCACGCTCGCCGACGGCCAGAAAATCGTGCTCGAGCCGCTCGAGCGCTTGCAGCGTCGCCTGGGCTTGAAGAACTTCGATCCCTGCTCGATCCTGCTCAACAACGACCTGTCGGGCGGGATTCCGGACGTGCTGGAGAACCTGCACGAGCAGTACCTGCTGCCGCCCCTGCACGCGGGCTGGGCGGTACGCCGCAAGTCGACCCACTTCGCCTGCTACGACGACGTGGCCAAGAAGTTCGCGAAGGTGGTCGGCGTCGACCCGTGGATGGTGAATCCCTACTTCGCCCATGTGGGCGGCATCGACTGGCAGGCCGGCAACGGCGGCGAGGCGCTGGCCGACGCGATCGCCGCGGTGCTCAAGAAGATCGCGCGCAAGTATCGCGAATACAGCATCAGCGAAAAGCCCTACGTGGTGGTGAAGGCTGACGCGGGTACCGCGGGCCGCGGCGTGATGACAGTGCACGACGCGTCCGAGATCGGCGGCATGACCAAGCTCGAGCGCGCCCAGATGTCCGAGACCAAGGCAGGGCTGCCGGTCAGCGACGTGATTGCGCAGGAGGGCGTGTATACCTTCGAGCGGATCGGCGACGGCGTGGCCGAGCCGGTGGTCTACATGATCGACCGCTACGTGGTTGGCGGCTTCTACCGCACCCACGCGGCGCGCGAACGCGACCAGAACCTCAACGCGCCGGGCATGCACTACGTGCCGCTCGGCTTCGAGCACACCGCCCTGCCGGACGCGCACGCCAAGCCGGGCGCGGCGCCGCCGAACCGTTTCTACATGTATGGCGTGGTCGGCCGACTCGGCCTGCTCGCCTCCTCGATCGAGCTCGAGAAGACCGATCCCGAGGCGATCCAGGTCTGAGCGGGGCCCGCCCGCACGAGATCAAGACAGCCACGACACCTCAGCCAGCCATCACCAGGACCCGCATGGACATTCTCTTTATCGCCGACCCGCTCGATCGTTTCCGGATCTACAAAGATTCGACCTACGCGATGATGGCCGAGGTGGCGCGACGCGGGCACGCGATCTACGCCTGCAAACCGCAGCAGCTGGCCTGGACCGGCAGCTCGGTGGAGGCCGACGTGCGGCGCGTGACGATTGTCGGCGACACGGCCGATCTGCATCGCGACACCTGGTTCGAGGCCGGCGCGGCCGAGTCGCGCGCGCTGACCTCGTTCGGCGCGGTGCTGATGCGCAAGAACCCGCCGTTCGACATGGAGTACGTGACCTCCACCTGGCTGCTCGAGATGGCCGAGCGTGCCGGCGCGAAGATCGTCAATCGCCCGCAGACGATCCGCGATCATTCGGAGAAGCTCGCGATCGGCGAATTTCCGCAGCTCGTGGTGCCGACCCTGGTCACGCGCGACGTGACGCGGCTTCGCGCTTTCCACGCCCAGCACGGCGACGTGATCGTCAAGCCGCTCAACGGCATGGGCGGGATGGGCGTGTTCCGCGTCAAGGCCGACGCCATGAACCTGGGTTCGATCGTCGAGATGCTCGGCGACGACGGCCACCGCTCGCTGATGATCCAGAAGTTCATTCCCGAGATCAAGGCGGGCGACAAGCGCATCCTGCTGATCGGCGGCGAGCCGGTGCCATATTCGCTGGCGCGTATCCCACAGGGCAACGAGGTGCGCGGTAACTTGGCCGCCGGCGGCGTGGGCGTAGCCCAGCCGCTCACCGAGCGCGACCGCGAGATCGCCGACGCGCTCGGGCCGGCGCTGGCCGCGCGCGGCTTGCTGCTGGTCGGGCTCGACGCGATCGGCAACTGGCTCACCGAGGTCAACGTGACCAGCCCGACCTGCTTCCGCGAGATCATGGAGCAGACCGGGTTCGACGTCGCGGCGATGTTCGTCGACGCGCTGGAGCGCGCCGTCGGCTGAGATTGATGCTTTGCACCAGCGGCGGCGCAGGTCCCCCGTCGCCGGATCGGCAGCGCCGCCGCTCCACGATGTGGACTGGCCCCGAAACCGGCCTGCTACAATGCCTGTCCGCCCGGTAGGTTTATTCCTGGCATCCGGTCCGGCGGTCGGTGCCGATATTGTTGCAAGGTTGACATGGCAGGCATCCTGATCATTGCTCATGCTCCGCTGGCCACCGCGTTGCGGGAGTGTATCTCCCACATCTACGGCGGCCTGCCGGCGCGCATCGGAACCATCGACGTACTCGCGGATAATGATCCGGCCCAGGTGATGGCTTGCGCCCACTCGGAGATCGCTCGGCTGCGCGAGGAAAACGGTGTTCTCGTGCTAACCGACATGTACGGTGCCACGCCGGCCAATATCGCCGGCCCACTCGCCAAGCTCGACGGCGTGCGCGTGCTGGCCGGCGTCAACCTGCCGATGCTGGTGCGCTCGGTCTGCTACCGCACCACCCCGATCGACACGCTGGTCGAGAAGGCGCTGGCCGGTTCGACCAAGGGCATCCACGAGGTCGCGGCCGGCATACCGCCGCCCCCGGGCCTCGGCTGCGGCGAGTGCGCGCCGATTCCGCCCGAACCCAAGCCGCAGACCGAAACGCATTGAGCGTCCGTCCTTCTTCCGCCGACGTGGGGGGCACCGGTTGTCCCTACCTGAACAACACCATGCTTCAGCAAGAAACGACCATCGTCAATAAATTGGGGCTGCATGCTCGCGCGTCCGCCAAGCTGACCCAGCTCGCCGGCAACTTCCAGTCGGAAGTCTGGATGACCAGCAACGGCCGGTGCATCAACGCCAAGAGCATCATGGGCGTGATGATGTTGGCGGCCGGCATCGGCAGCACGGTGACCATCGAGGCCGGAGGCGCCGACGAGAAGGAAGCGATGGACGCCTTGCTTGCGCTAATCGCCGACAAATTTGGCGAAGGCCAGTAAGTCCTTTAAAAGTCAGTTCAAAAACCATGTGAAGGGGCCGTTTACTTTCTCGTCGGACTGTTAACCTTGGGCACCTGAGCAACGGGAACCCCAGGATGGAAGCGCCGATCATTAGCGACGAATTGTGGAAACTGATTGAACCATTGCTACCGTCGGTGAAGCGACGCGCGAAGAGCGATCCGGGATGCCCACGTGTGTCGGATCGAGGGGCGCTCGACGGCATTCTGTTCGTGCTCAAGACAAACATCCGTTAGAACCATTTTTCGACCCAGTTTGGCTTCGGCTCGGGCGAAACTTGCTGGCGGCGATTGAATGATTGGCAAAAGGCCGGTGTGTGGGAGCAATTTGCACGAGTTTCTGCTCGACAAATTGCCTGCGACTGGCCAACTTGATCTCTCACATGCGGCGGTCGATTCATCGTCGGTACAGGCCGTTGGGGCGGGCGAAAAACTGGCCAGAACCGCACGGATCGTGCGCGCCCGGGTTCCACAAGCACCACATCCTCGTCGATGCGATTTCCCCGATTCGGGGCGTGGCGGTCGACCACTTCAGAAGCCCGGCGTTGTCTACGCTTATTGCGGCGGCTCCCGTTTTTCTAGACACAGATTTGGGGTAAAACGCATCCAGACTGGAGTCTGAGATGTTGAAGAAGGTAGACGTGCAGGAAATTGCGCTGGCGGCGTCTACGGCCGCGCTACGCGTGCCCGTAGACGCCGCCAGCGCCGCCGAATTCAAGCGCTGGTCCGTCGGGCGCAAACGCGCTGTCGTCCTGCGCTTGCTGCGCGGCGAATCGATTGACGCGGTGTCTCGCGAAGTTGGCATCACGATCGCCGAGCTCGAACAATGGCGCGAGCTCGCCCCTGGCAGGCATCGAAGCCGGTCTGAAGTCGCGCCAGACTGATCCGTTGGAAGTCAAGCTCAAGGAAGCCGTGCATCGCGCCGGCGAACTGACCATGGAGGTCGAAATGCTACGCATGGAGCGCGAGCGGCACGAGCGCCGCCCTTTGATCGTCCGGAGCTCGTCGACGTGAGCCACACGATTTCCGCGACGGGCAAACCCTTCGGATTGCAACGGGTATGCCAGGTGCTCGACTTTCCGCGCTCCACGATCTATGCTGAGCGCGGCAGGGCGCTCAACAAGGTCACCCCACTTGCCCCTGTCCGACGTGGCCCGAAGCCCAAGGTGCCCGATCACGAGCGGCTCGCAGCTGTTCGCGCCGATCTGACTCGCACGCCGTTCGTCGGCGAAGGGGGCTCGCAAGGTGGGCCGGCCCCCGCGAAAACCGGACACTGGGTAACGCTTAAACTTTGAGGTAGTCTTCCGCCTATGTTTAAGCCTACAACTAACAACATGGAACCCGTTGAGGTTCTGACCCAGCCGGAGCAGCG
>JAYFRX010000163.1:0-3667 GCA_040946945.1 Burkholderia sp.
CTTCCTGGAAGCTGAGAAGCGATTCCGTAAGCTCGGCGGTGCCGACGAACCTCTGGATGCTCGCCGTTGCCTTGCATCGTCCGACCGATAAACGCGTTGACCATGACTTGAAGTCCGCCTAACCTACAAAACCCTGCCGCCCCACCCTTCAACTACGAATGGGACGCCGCCCCATCTCTCCTTGGTCTCGGTTGTTTCAATGCCTGAGGTTAACAGCTCGCCGCGAAAGTTAAAAGTCCCAATTGACCTTTTTGAAACCGTCTCTAAACAACCGGATCCGGTACACAGACCGCACGGCCCCTTGATTTCCGTTTCTGCTGCTTGACTGCTCTGCGCTTCCTGGGTACGTTCCGCCATGGTGGTGGGCCTCCGGTTGCTAGGCGTTATCGCGGAAAGCAACATGCTCACGCCACCGCCACCGCCTTCTCAAATCCCTCCCGACTGCCGTACACCAGATTCGACATTTACTCCGTGCCGCTGGCGAGCAACCTGAAGGCCGCGCGCGAATCGGAGATTCTCGCTTATCCGGCCGCGTTGCACGCCTTCTTCTCCGATTACCGGCCCAGCTACGTGGAGGCGATGCCGAGGACCGCTGGAAGCGCGCGCTCGCGTGGTTCCATCAGCACGACGTCATGTGAGGCCGTGCACGCGGATCAGGGATTCGGACCCGTCGCGACCGGCCGCGACGGGTCCGCGCTCCATTCGCTCCAGGAGCCCGTGTACAGCAGCGGGTTGTGGAACCCGGCGATCTCCATCGCTAGCGCGTTGTGGCAGGCCGTGACGCCCGAGCCACATTGCAGGATAACGTTGTTCGCCGGCTGTTCGCCGATCACGCGGGTCCAGTCCTCGCGCAGTTCATGGCCGCTCTTGAAGCGGCCTTCCGCATTAAGGTTGTCCTTGAAGAAGCGATTGGCCGCACCGGGGATGTGGCCGCCGACGGGGTCGAGCGGCTCGTTTTCGCCGCGATAGCGATCAGGCGAGCGCGCATCGACCACCAGTCGTGACTTCGAGGCGAGGTTCGCGACCACGGCCGCCGCATCGATCACGGTAGCGAGCGGCGGCTGGGCGCGGAAGTCGCCCGCCGGTGCGGCCGGAGCAGCCTGCGTCAGCAGCTGGCCGGCGGCCTGCCAGGCCTGCAGGCCGCCGTCGAGCACAGCAACCGAGTCGTGGCCGAGCCAGCGCAGCAGCCACCAGAGCCGGGCCGCGTACATGCCGCCCTGCGCATCGTAGGAGACCACCTGCTGGTTCGCGCGCAGGCCCTTGGCGGCTAGCGTCGCCACTAGCGTGTCGCGCGAGGGCAGCGGGTGACGGCCGTTGTTGCCGGTCTTCGGGCCGGACAGATCGCGATCGAGGTGCAGATAATGGGTGCCGGGCAGGTGGCCGGCCGCGTAGGTTTGCGAGCCGGCATCGGGATCGGCCAGGTCGAAGCGGCAATCGAAGACGAGGACGCTGTCGGGGTCGGCGGCGAGACGTTCGGCGAGATTGCCGGCGGAGATGAGGGTGGTGTAGTGAGTGTGAGGCATGATGAACGAGCTATTGTCGAAAGTGGTGTACGGTGTGCAGACGAAATTTTGAGAAGGCGGTGGCGGTTTAGCTGAGAATGTTGCGTGTCAGAAGCACAACCAGCGAACCCGGCGGGAGCCGGAACCGACCACCATGAAAAAGTCTACGAAAGAAGCGAACAGCAGTAAAGCAGAAACGAAGCGCGGGCTCGAATCCACTTCAATTCGGCGGTCGTGCGCAAGTCGGCGCGCAGGTCGGCGATGCTGCCGTGGCTGTACCTGCGCGGCATCTCGACGGGTGACATGAGCGAGGCGCTGGGCATCATGCTGGGTGGCGAGGTCGCAGGCATGTCGCCAAACCCGGTGAGCCGGCTCAAGGCGCAGTGGGCCGACCACAGCCCGCGCAGTGGGCGGGACCTATCCTCGGTGCGCTGGGTGTACTGGTGGGCCGATGACATTCACACCGGCGTGCGCAGTGACGATTCGGACGGCCAGCGCCTGCTGGCGATCATCGGCATGACGCCGGAAGGCGAGAAAGGGCGCGTGGCGATTGGCGACGGCTACCGGGAATCGAAGGAGTCGTGGTGCGAGCGGCTGCTGGATCTGAAGAAGCGCGGCCTGCCGGCTGGCCTGTTGCTCGCGTGCGGCGACGGCGCCATGGGCTTTGGGTCGGCGATGGAGGGGTTCACGCAGACGAAGCATCAGCGCTGCTGGTTTCACAAGATGAGTAACGTGCTCAACGCGTTGCCGAAGTCCCAGCAGGGGCGCGCGAAGAAGGCGCTGCAAGAATCTGGATGGTGGCCACGCGCGCCGACGCGCTGGTCGGGTTCAATGACTTCGTCGATAGCTACTCAGCAAAGTACCCGAAGGCGGCCGAAAAATTGATCGAAGCTCGCGACGAGCGGCTGGCGTTCTACGACTTCCCGGCCGAGCACTGGCAGAATCTGCGCACGACCAACCCGATCGAATCGACGTTCACGACGGTGCGGCATCGGACCAAACGCACGCGCAACTGCGTGTCGTGTGCGACGTTCCTCGGCCTGGCATTCAAGCTGATCGAGTCGGCTGAACAGTCGTGTCGTAGGATCCGGGCGCCGGAGCAGGGCGGTGGAAGGCGGCGTCCCATTCGTAGTTGAAGGTTGGGGCGGCAGGGTTTCGTAGGTTAGGCGGACTTCAAGTTATGGTCAACGCGTTTATCTGTCGGACGATGCACGGCAACGGCGAGCATCCAGAGCTCGTCGGCACCGCCGAGCTTACGGAATCGCTTCTCAGCTTCCAGGAAGCCAGTGGCCGCCCATCGCACCGCCATGTCGACATCGCGATAGCGGTTGACCCAGCCGCTGACGCGGCGCACCGCGCCGTTCGGATTCTCGATCAGGTTCGTCGTCGCCAGGCTGCGGATCAGCCGCGGCTCAGGTCCAGGCGGTTGACCGTGAACGTTTCCTCAAGCCCCTCAAGCAGCGAGGCCGCTGCGTCCGGATGGTCGGTCTTCAATCATGCCGCCTGGGCCTTCAGCCGAGCGAGGCCGTCGTCGGCCGGCAGCTTGTACGCGGCACGCATGACCGAGGCGACCTGCTGTCGGGTCTGCTTCGCCAGCCGTTCGGTCACGTTGCGAATCTTGTGGGTCCGGCACCGCTGGACGTGGGCACGTTCGCCGAACACTGCCTCGATCGCCGAGCGCAGCGCCTTGGACCCATCAATCACGAACAGATAGTCCCGGTCGGTCGCCAGCCCGCGTTCGATCAGGCTATTCAGCAGATCCTTAACGACTTCGGCGTTCTCGCTCGAACCGCTCGCCAGCCCCATCAAATGCTTCTGGGCGTCGCTCTCGACGCCAATCGCGGTGAGAATGTGGCACCCATCGACGATGATACCGTCCAGGTAGATGGCTAGAATGTCGTGATCGCTCGAAGCGACGCTCCATCAGTCCGTCAAGCTTCTTCTTGCTCGCCTTCACGAACTCGCGCGAGACGCTGCTCTTCGAGATGCCGACGGTGTGGGCCATTTCAGGCAACGCCTCGTCATACTTTCGGGTCGATACGCCGCTGACCATGATGTCGTACATGCGCTGCGTGAGCCGTTCGTCGTCGCGCAGCTGCGTGTAGGCGGGAATCGGCACTTCCTTGCCGCGCTTGTCCCGCAGCCGGGGCCGCTGAACCCGCAGC
>JAYFRX010000163.1:3677-6064 GCA_040946945.1 Burkholderia sp.
CTTGTCGCCGGCCACCTCGCGAGCAGACACCATCAGCAATTGTTCGACGAGCGCGCGGCCAGCGTCGTACATCAGCGCGTCAACACTGATGCGCGTGTTCTGGATCAGATCGCGCATCGGAAGCCATAACTATTCGTGCTCGGCAAAGCTGGCGCGCAGGGCCTCGTGCTCCTGTTTGCTGACGGCCGTCAGCGGCAACTTGGCGCGACGCCCGGGTTTCTTGGCAGGCTTCATCTCGGCGGTTCTCCTGTTCTGGAGCTTGGTCTTGGAAACCCGATTCTCTCGGATTCCTGCGGGAACCGCCGCCTTCAACCTTCAACTATTTTTGGGACACCGCCCAGAAGTGGCCGCCACCTGCTCGCGCACGCGCTGGGCCGCGCGACCACCATCGCATGCAGGGCCGCATCCACCTGCCCCTACTCGCGATCGAGCAGCCCGCAGTCGGGGTTGACCCACAGCCGGCAGGCCGGCACCCGCGCGAGCGCCGCGTCGGCGCCCGATCTCGTCCTCGTCGGACACGCGCGACAAATGGATATTGTAGACGCCCGGGCCGATCGCGTTCGGGTAATCGGTGTCGAGCAGGGTGCCGTTCGGTTCGAATGGGTGGTCTCGATCGAGATCACGTTGGCATCGAGCGCGACGATCACCGGTAGCACCTCGTCGAGCGAAGCGTCGCAAATATGCGTATGGATCCGCGTGTCGTCGCCCACCCCCGAGGCGGCGACCCGGAAGGCCCGCACCGCCCAGTCGAGGAAGGCCGCACACTCGGCCTTCCTCGACCAGCGGCAGGCCATCGTACAGCGCCAGTTCGTCGATTTGGATTATGCCGATGCCGGTCTTCTCGAGATCGGCGGCCTCCTGGCGCAGCGCCAGCGCGATGGTCTCGCGCGACAGAGGGTTCCTCGCGCGCGAACGAGCGCTGCAGCAGCGTGACGGGCCTCCTCAGCAGGCCCTTGACTGGCTTGTCGGTCAGGCTCTGCGCATACTCGGTCCAGCCGACCGTGATCGGCTCGGGCAAGTAGAGAGGATCGGCGGCTTCGCGCACGACGCGCCGCTGCGCTGCACCCAGCCGCTGCTGGTAACCCGCGAAGCCCCACAGCCGCTTGGCGAAGAACTCGACTATGTCGTCGCGCTCAACCTAGTCATGCACCAGCACGTCGAGCCCGTAATGCAGCTGCTTGTCGATCGCGTAGCGGATCTGCTCGCGCATCGCCTCCCGGTAGAGCGCGCCGAGCCAGAAGGCCTCGTGCGTGTCGCGGGATGCCGGCCGTGTGCGGGAACGAGCCGATAGTGGTGGTCGGCACAGCGGCGGCAAGCCGAAACGCGCCTGCTGGCGACCGGCCCGCGCACGAAGGCATCGCGGAGCACCGCCACCTCATCGAGCTTCTGTGCCGCGAACGCCAGCCAGGACTTCAGCTCCGGGTCGAGTCGCGTGTCGTCGCACAGGTCGACCGGCACGTGCAGCAGCGAGCAGCTGGTCGCGATCGCGATCCAGAACCGTTCGCCGCGCGCCTCGCGCCCCGCCGCCAGGCCCGCGAGGGAACGGTCGAGGGTCGTTACGTCAGCCGTTGCGGCCGTCGACGATTCCGCAGGACAGCACCTTGTCGGCCGGCTAGCCGTCGAGCGCTCGAGCTGCGACTCGGCACGCGCTAGGTCGAGGTGGATCCCGGCCACCGGCAGCGCTTTCAGTTGCGGAGCAAGCCGACGCACGTCGCCGAAACCGGTGCTCAGCAGCAGTTTCGGTGCCTCGGCGGCGAGCCAGGCGGCCGGCCAGTCCAGCGCGAGCACCGGTTCGGCGATCTGGGCCCACTCGACCTGCTGCGCAGCCAGCCCCCCCCCGTGCGAGCAGCTTGCGATAGGCCGCCAGCAGGCCCGGCAGCAGCGTCAGGCGGTCTCTTCTCCAGCCTATCGCGGGCGCGCGGCCCAGCCACAGCAGGCTCAGCGGCCCGTCCAGATCTCCCCATCAATCGAGTAGGGGACGGGGTTGCCCCCGTCGCCCCCTCACACCACCGTACGTGCGGTTCCGCATGGCGGTTCATGAACAACGCTGGAGGCGCTGCTGAGTATCGAGCAGCGAGACCAGCCCCAAGGCGTCAAACCAGCGCTTTGGGAAGGCCGCGTTCATATGGCTAGCCCCGGCATTCCACCACGGACCTTGTCCGTTGCGGGCCGAGCGTCGAGCGCGATCCTCCGTGAGCCCCTATCGACGCAGCAGTGATTGGCGGCGATGGCGATGCTTGGCTTGCCGCTATAGGAGGCCGCGCAAGTGAGCTTGCCCGCAAAAAATGGATCCCTTGCTGAGTGTGTAAAACTCACGCAAGGAGGAAGGGAAGATGGGTAATCCGAGAGCTCGATATACGCAGGAATTCATGCTGGAAGCCGTGCGC
>JAYFRX010000164.1:0-6060 GCA_040946945.1 Burkholderia sp.
GTTCGCAGCGAAAATCGCGTGACGTTGCCGGAAACCTTGCCCACCGACGGCACCACTACCCGTCCAGCGAACTTCTGCGCAGATCGCCCGCCTCCTCTGGCGTTTTGAAATTCCTATGCGTCGAGCCCGGCCGGCGGCGTCGCGCGAAGCATGGCCAGATCGACGGCGCGGCGCGTCATCAGCGCGTAGAGCGTGACGTGATCGCCGCCCAGTCCGTCGAGCAGGGCAAGCTGGCGCTCGACGATCCCGGCGTCGCCGCGTGAGACCGGGCCGGCCAGCGCGTTGGTGAGCTCCTTCTCGCGCGCGGTCTCGATAGTGCCGGACAGCATCGGCAGCACGGCGCGCAAGGCATCCTCCTCGTCCATGCCCAGTGTCTGCCACAGCGCGACGGCTTCGGCCAGGCCGCACAGCCACGAAGCTCGCCGCGTAGTTGGCGGCGGTGTGGTAGCGCATCCGGCCCCCGGCAGGAATCGCCAGCGGATGGCAGCCGAGTGCGCCGCTCAACACTTCCAGCGCCAGGCGCAGGCTGCTGCCGGCCTCGATCGTCACGGAGCAGCCCTCGATCCGGGTCAGGTCGGCGTCGCCGCCGCCCAATAGACAGAGCGGATTGAAGCCGCCGGTCTGCACGCACTGTTCGGCGGCCGGCGCCAACAGGTCGACGCTCGAGGCACCGCTGCAATGCACGAGCGCCTGGCCCGGCGCGCGTGCTGGATCGAAGCGCAGCGAGGCGGCCACCGGCCCGATGCCGTCGTCGGACACGGTCACGAACACCAGGTCGGCGGCATCAACCACCGCCTGCGCGCTCTCGACGGCCGCGCAACCGTCGATCTGCGCGACCAGCGCCTGTGCCAGGGCGGGCGAGCGGCTCGCCACCGCCACCACGGGATAAGCGGCCTGGGCGAAACGCCGTGCCAGGCAGCGGCCGAGGCGGCCGGCACCAATGAAACCGAGACGGAAAACGGGCGGAAGTGACATGGGCGAAGCGGCGGAGGTCAGCAAGCCGTCAGTATCCCGTATTTGCGCCGCCAGCCGAGGATCGCGGCCGAAACAGGCTGCCCGATTGGTGCCGAATCGGGCGGTAATTTGTGTACCGGATCCGGTTGTTTAGACACGATTTTGCGATCAGTCGGCAAGTGGCAAGAGCGTTGCCTGACGGGCTTCGAGGGGGGACTTGAAGACCAGTTTTTCGAGACGCCATTCGCGATTGTATCGGTCCTTAAACGCGACGGCGGCAGCACGAACTTCTTCAACGTTGTTGAACAGACGCCCGTGGATGGCTTGCTCCTTCATGGTCCGATTGAAACGCTCGGCGACGCCGTTGGTCTGCGGCTCAGCGACGAAGGCGTGGCTCGGTGTAATCCCCCAGAACTTGAGCTAGGCGCGGAAATCGTCCGACCTGTACTGCGAGCCGTGATCCATTCGCAGGGACAGTCCGCGGCCGGCGTCAGCTTCGACTGATCCGAACTGCTCGCGCACCCCTTGGCTGATTGGCTCGAGGGCGGCAAAGCGGTCGCCCACTTTGGTGACGTGGATGCCAACACACGCCGCGTCGCAATGATCAACCGCAGCGAAGATCCAGACCAGGCCCTCATCGACAGTTTGAACCTTGGCGCCATCGGCGCCCCACATCTCGTTAGGCCGATCAGTCGTCATTCGACCATCGTGAGCATTGGGCGGTTTCTGCGGTTGACGATGGGGCGGAAAGCAGGCCGTTTTAGCGGACAGTCGCGAGACACGGGCGCGGGACACGTGGATGTCGTCCTGAATGCGCAAGCGTGCCCAGACCTTGCGCGCCCCTTCGCCGACGAACGGCGTGCGAGTCAGATCGGCGCGAACAGCTGCGAGCCGCTCGTGATCCGGCCACGTTGGGCTTTGGGCTACGTCGGACAGGGGCACGTGGGGTGACCTTGTTGAGCGCCCTGGTTGAACGCCCTGGCGCGCTCGGCATAGATCGTGGAGCGCGGCAAGTCGAGCACCTGGCATACCCGTTGCAATCCGAAGGGTTTGCCTGTCGCGGAGATCGTGTGGCTCATGTCGACGAGTTCCGGACTATCAAAGGGCGGTGCTCCTGCCGCTCGCGCTCCATGCGCAGCATTTCGACCTCCATGGTCAGTTCGCCGACGCGATGCACGGCTTCCTTGAGCTTGACTTCCAACGGATCGGTCTGGCGCGACTTCAGACCGGCTGCGATGCCTGCCAGGGCGAGTTCGCGCCATTGTTCGATCTCGGCGATCGTGACGCCGACTTCGCGAGACACCGCGTCAATCGATTCGCCGCGCAGTAAGCGCAGGACGGACAGCGCGTTTGCGCCCGAGACGGGACCAGCGCTTAAATTCGGCGGCGCTGGCGGCGTCTACGGCCGCGCTACGCGCGCCCTTCCGTCGCCGCCAGCGCAACTTCCTGCACGTCTCCTTCTTCAACATCTCAGACTCCAGTTTGGATGCGTTTTACCCCAAATCTGGGTCTAGCAAAACTGGAGCCGCCGCAGAATTACGACTGATCGGCCTAACGAGATGTGGGTACCAAGATTCAAACCGTCGATGAGGACCTGGCCTGGATCTTCGCTGCGGTTGATCATTGCGACGCGGGCGTGTGTTGGTATCCACGTCCCCAAAGTGGGCGACCGCTTTGCCGCACTGGAGCCAATCAGCCAAAAGGAGTGCACGATTAGTTCGGATCGGTCGAAGCTGACGCCGGACGCGGACTGTCCCTGCGAATGGATCACGGCTCGCAGTACAGGTCGGACGATTTCCGCGACCAGCTCAAATTCTGCGGGATTACGCCGAGCTACGCCTTCGTCGCTGAGTCGCAGACCCACGGCGTCGCCGAGCGTTTCAATCGGACCATGAAGGAGCAGGCTATCCACGAGCGTCTGTTCAACAACGTTGAAGAAGTCCGTGCTGCCGCCGGCGCGTTCAAGAATCGATACAATCGCGAATGGCGTCTCGAAAAACTGGGCTTCAAGTCCCCCCTCGAGGCCCGTCAGGCACCGCTCTTGACACTTGCCGTCTGATCGCAAAATCGTGTCTAAACAACCGGATCTGGTACACGAATAAGCGGAACAAAACACTAGTTACCATCGCGCAGAGTGTCCCACCGGGGCCGCATTTTCCCGCATCGGCCGCGAAAATAGGCACCGGAACGAGCGCCAACCGCGCGTTCGTGCCACCCGGAACAGCCGCCGCGCCATCGCTGCACGCGGCGTGCCCCCAAGCCGGGCGGTCATGCTTACAGCGCCGCGACCACTGCGTCGCCCATCTGCGCCGTGCCGACCTGCTGGCAACCAGGCGTGGCAATGTCGCCGGTCCGGTAGCCCTGCTCCAGCACCTTCTGCACCGCGCGCTCGATGCGCTCGGCCTGCTCGCCGCGATTCAGCGAGTAGCGCAGCAGCATCGCGGCCGACAGGATGGTCGCCAGCGGATTCGCGACGCCCTTGCCGGCGATGTCGGACGCCGAGCCGTGCGAAGGCTCGTACAGGCCCTTTTTATTCTTGTCGAGCGAGGCCGAGGGCAGCATGCCGATCGAGCCCGTCAGCATCGCGGCTTCGTCCGAGAGGATGTCGCCAAACATGTTGCCGGTGACGATCACGTCGAACTGCTTGGGTGCCTTGGCCAACTGCATCGCCGCGTTGTCGACGTACATGTGCGAGAGCTCGACCTCGGCGTATTCCTTCGACACGTCGATCATGATGTCGCGCCAGAACTGCGAGGTCTCGAGCACGTTGGCCTTGTCCACCGACAGCAGCTTCCGGTTGCGCTTCTGCGCGGCCTGGAAGGCGACGTGGGCGATGCGGCGCACTTCGGGCTCCGAATAACGCATCGTGTCGAAGCCCTCGCGCACGCCGGCTAACGGGCCGTCCGGCACCTCGCGCGTGCCGCGCGGCTGGCCAAAGTAGATGTCGCCGTTCAGCTCGCGCACGATTAGGATGTCGAGGCCCGAGATCAGGGCCGGCTTCAGCGGCGAGGCGTCCACCAGCTGCTCGTAGCAGATCGCCGGGCGGAAGTTGGCGAACAGCTCGAGATGCTTGCGCAGTCCGAGGATCGCCTGCTCCGGACGCAGCGCGCGCTCCAGCGAGTCGTATTTCCAGTCGCCCACGGCACCGAACAGGATCGCGTCGGCTTCCTTGGCCAGCTTCAGCGTGGCTTCCGGCAGCGGGTGGCCGGCGGCCTCGTAGCCGGTGCCACCGACCGGCGCTTGTTCGAGTTCGAATTGCTCGTCGAGGGCGTTCAGCACCTTCACCGCCTCGGTGACGATCTCCTGGCCGATGCCGTCGCCCGGCAGCACTGCAATCTTCATGCGATTTTCCTGTGTACCGGATCCGGTTGTTTAGACACGATTTTGCGATCAGGCGGCAAGTCGCAAGAGCGCTGCCTGACGGGCTTCGAGGGGGGTCTTGAAGCCCAGTTTTTCGAGACGCCATTGGCGATTGTATCGGTCCTTGAACGCGACGGCGGCAGCACGAACTTCTCAACGTTGTTGAACAGCCGCCTGTGGATGGCTTGCTCCTTCATGGTCCGATTGAAACGCTCGGCGACGCCGTTGGTCTGCGGCTCAGCGACGAAGGCCTAGCTCAGCGTAATCCCCCAGAACTTGAGCTGGGCGCGCAAATCGTCCGACCTGTACTGCGAGCCGTGATCCATTCGCAGGGACAGTCCGCGGCCGACATCAGCTTCGACCGATCCGAACCGCTCGCGCACCCCTTGGCTGATTGGCTCCAGTGCGGCAAAGCGGTCGCCCACTTTGGTGACGTGGATGCCAACACACGCCGCGTCGCAATGATCAACCGTAGCGAAGATCCAGACAGGCCCTCATCGACGGTTTAAACCTTGGCGTCATCGGCGCCCCACCTCTCGTTAGGCCGATCAGTCGTCATTCGACCATCGTGAGCATTAAGCGGTTTCTGCGGTTGCCGATGGGGCGAAAGCAGGCCGTGTTCGCCCATCAGCGGCGAGACACGGGCTCGGGACACGCGGATGTCGTCCTGGATGCGCAGGCGCGCCCATACCTGGCGCGCGCGCCTTCACCGACGAACGGCGTACGAGCCAGATCGGCACGGATCCCCTCGATCAGCTGGTGGTCCGACGCCCTGGGCTTCGGACCGCGTCGCATGGGAGCAAGCTGGGCGACGTTGCTCAGCGCCCTGGCACGCTCGGGGCGGCGTCCCATTCGTAGTTGAAGGTTGGGGCGGCAGAGTTTCGCAGGTTAGGCGGACTTTAAGTCATGGTCAACGCGTTTATCGGTCGGACGATGCAAGGCAACGGCGAGCATCCAGAGCTCGTCGGCACCGCCGAGCTTACGGAATCGCTTCTCAGCTTCCAGAAAGCCAGTGGCAGCCCATCGCATCGCCTGTCGACATCGCGATAGCGGTCGACCCGGCCGCTGACGCGGCGCACCGCGCCGTTCGGATTCTCGATCAGGTTCGTCGTCGCCAGGCTGCGGATCAGCCGCGGCGTCAGGTCCAGGCGGTTGACCGTGAACGTTTCCTCAAGCCCCTCAAGCAGCGAGGCCGCCGCGTCCGGATGGTCGGTCTTCAACCATGCCGCCTGGGCCTTCAGCCGAGCGAGGCCGTCGTCGGCCGGCAGCTTGTACGCGGCACGCATGACCGAGGCGACCTGCTGTCGGGTCTGCTTCGCCAGCCGTTCGGTCACGTTGCGAATCTTGTGGGTCCGGCACCGCTGGACGTGGGCACGTTCGCCGAACACTGCCTGGATCGCTGAGCGCAGCGCCTTGGACCCATCAATCACGAACAGATAGTCCCGGTCGGTCGCCAGCCCGCGTTCGATCAGGCTATTCAGCAGATCCTTAACGACTTCGGCGTTCTCGTTCGAATCGCTCGCCAGCCCCATCAAATGCTTCTGGGCGTTGCTCTCGACGCCAATCGCGGTGAGAATGTGGCATCCATCGACAATGATACCGTCCAGGTAGATGGCTAAGATGTCGTGGTCCTCGAAGCGACGCTCCATCAGCCCGTCAAGCTTCTTCTTGCTCGCCTTCACGAACTCGCGCGAGACGCTGCTCTTCGAGATGCCGACGGTGTGGGCCATTTCAGGCAACGCCTCG
>JAYFRX010000165.1:0-6058 GCA_040946945.1 Burkholderia sp.
CTCAGGCATTCTCACAGTCGCTGGCCGTTGTAGGCGCTGGCGTAGCGCGTGCCCTTGCATCGAGGGCACACCCAGCCATCGGGCCAGCGAGACTCGACCAGCGCGGCCTCGCATTGCGCTTCGTTGCAGTACTGCTCCTGAAATTCTTTCATCGACAGACCGGCCTGAAACTGGATTCTGTTCATGGGCATGGCGCACGCTCCGTAAGCATCTGGAGAACGATACTTGATTTCATGACTGCTTCGGAGTCAAGTAACTAATCAGGTTCGTTTTTTGTTTTGCTGCGCGATTCGCGCCTCGTGATTCGATTGTCCATGTCCTGCCCTCGCCCCAAACATCTTGCGTCCGGGTGCCGGGAACGCGCATCGGTCACTCGCACGATGATGGTGCAAGCCGGTCAGGCCCTGACCGCGCTGGGCCCGCAGCGCAGTGACCGCGATTCTCCCGGCATGCCCTGCCGCTCGTCCCCACAGGACCGGAACATGACTGAACTCGAATTCCAATCGCTCGCGAATCAAGACTACAACCGCATTCCGCTGATCGCGGAAGCGCTGGCCGATCTCGAAACCCCGCTCTCGCTGTACCTGAAGCTGGCCCAGTCCGAGCAATGCGGTGCCAATTCCTTCCTGCTCGAATCGGTGGTCGGCGGCGAACGCTTCGGCCGCTACTCGTTCATCGGCCTGCCGGCCCGCACCCTAGTGCGCACGCGCAAGGGCGTCTCCGAGGTGGTCACCGACGGGCAGGTGGTGGAGACGCACGAGGGCGACCCGTTCGCCTTCATCGAGCAGTTCCAGGCACGCTTCAAGGTGGCCCAGCGCCCCGGCCTGCCGCGCTTCTGCGGCGGCCTGGACGGCTACTTTGGCTACGACGCAGTGCGCTATATCGAGAGGAAGCTGGCCGACACGGCACCGCCCGATGATCTGAACCTGCCCGACATCCAGTTGCTACTGAGCGAGGAAGTCGCCGTGATCGACAACCTGGCCGGCAAGCTCTATCTGATCATCTACGCCGACCCGTCGCGCCCCGAGGCCTACCCGCGCGCTAAGCAGCGTCTGCGGGAGCTCAAGCAACGCCTGCACTCGACAGTGCAGCTGCCCGTGACCTCGCCGAGCGTGCGCACCGAGACCTTCCGCGAATTCAAGAAGGACGACTACCTGGCCGTCGTGCTCAAGGCCAAGAAATACATCGCTGAGGGCGAGCTGATGCAGATCCAGGTCGGCCAGCGCCTGATCAAGCCCTATCGCGACAATCCCCTCTCGCTGTACCGTGCGCTGCGTTCGCTGAACCCCTCGCCGTACATGTACTACTACAACTTCGGCGAATTCCACGTGGTGGGGGCCTCGCCCGAGATCCTGGTGCGCCAGGAAAAACGCGGCGAGGACCAAATCGTCACGATCCGCCCGCTGGCCGGCACGCGCACGCGCGGCAACACCCCGGAGCGCGACGCCGCGCTCGCCACCGAGCTGCTCAACGACCCGAAGGAAATCGCCGAGCACGTGATGCTGATCGACCTGGCGCGCAACGACGTCGGCCGCATCGCCACCACCGGCTCGGTCGCCGTGACCGACAAGATGGTGATCGAAAAGTACTCGCACGTGCAGCACATCGTCAGCTCGGTGGAAGGCAAGCTCAAGCCCGACATGACCAACTACGATGTGCTGCGCGCCACCTTCCCGGCCGGCACGCTGTCGGGCGCACCCAAGGTGCGCGCCATGGAGCTGATCGACGAGCTGGAGCCGGTCAAGCGCGGCCTGTACGGCGGCGCGGTCGGCTACCTGTCGTTCTCGGGCGAGATGGACCTGGCCATCGCGATCCGCACCGGCCTGATCCACAACGGCAGCCTCTACGTGCAGGCGGCGGCCGGCGTAGTAGCTGACTCGGTGCCCGAATCCGAATGGCAGGAAACCGAGAACAAGGCGCGCGCAGTGCTGCGTGCGGCGGAACAGGTGCAGGACGGCCTCGACAGCGACTTTTTAACGGAGACTGACCATGCTGCTGATGATCGATAACCAGCATTCGCATCCAGTGGTAAGCGATCCGTGACACCCCTTGGGCCGCGACGGCCGATCGGCTAACGATCAGGTCTTCGGTTTGCGAACGGGCTTGCCAAGCTTCCAAGGCGGCAGCGCTTCGTAGTCGTCGACCGTTTGCGCGAGCGGCAGCGCCTTGAACAGGTCGATGAGGTACTGATAGACGTCGACGTTGTTCGCCTTGCAGGTCTCGATCAGCGAGTACAGATTCAGGCTCGCCTTCGCTCCGGTCGCCCTGTCGCTGAACAGCCAGTTCTTGCTTCCGAGCACAAACGCACGGATCGAATTCTCACAGGCGTTGTTGCATATCGGCCAGGCCTCGTTCTCAATGTAGCGACACAGCTTCGGCCACTGGTTGCCGAGATATCCCAGCGCCTGTCCCAGCTTGCCGCCGGGCAGCGTGGTCTCGAGATGCTCGTCCAGCAACGCCTTGATCTTGCCCAGCGCCATGCGGCTATAGCGGTAACGCAGTCGCTGGCAGCGCGTCGTCGCATGGCTTGCCCGCTCTTCAGCCGCACACCGCTTGCCGATCAGATGCAGTAACTGCGTGGCCGGCTGGCGCGGTCCACGCGACTCCTCTTTTAGAGACGGTTTCATAAAGACTGATCGGCCCGGCGAAGGATATTCCAGCAGATCAGGCAGCCACCGAGTTTGAGGAACGCGCCGTGAATGTCAGCGCGGCGCTCGAAACGAATGCGGAGACGGCGGAAGTGATGCAGCCAGGCATGTGTGCGTTCGACGACCCAGCAGCCACTGCCATGTTCGGTACAGCGCTTGGCGATTACCGGCTCGATACCGCGATCACGCAACGCTCGTCGATGCCGCTCGGAGTCGTAACCACGATCGGCGTAGACCACACGGGGTCTGCTCAGTGGGTGGCCGCGCAATCTGCGAATCGGCGGAAGCGCATCGATCAGCGGCAGCAATTGCGTAACGTCGCTGACGTTCGCGCCGGTCAGGATCGCGGCGAGCGGGGTGCCGTAGGCGTCGGTGACGATGTGGTGCTTGGAACCGGGTCGCGCGCGATCGGTAGAGTTTGGTCCAGTTTTTGGCCTGCCCCAACGGCGCGAATCGATGATGAATCGACGGCGGCTTGTGAGAAGTCGATCTGGTTGGCTGCGCGCAGCTTTGCAAGCGGTAGCTCGTGCAAGCGATCCCATACGCCGGCTGCTTGCCAATCGCGCAGCCGTCGCCAACATGTCACGCCCGAGCCGCATCCCATCTCGGCTGGCAGATCGGGCCAACGTAGTCCGGTCTTGAGAATGCGGCGGCTCCGGTTTTTCTAGACACAGATTTTGGGTAAAACGCATCCAAATTCGAGTCTGAGATGTTGAAGAAGGTAGACGTGCAGGAAGCCGCGCTGGCGGCCACGGAGGGCGCGCGTAGCGCGGCCGTAGACGCCGCCAGCGTCGCCGAATTCAAGCGCTGGTCCGTCGGGCGCAAACGCGCTGTCGTCCTGCGCTTGCTGCGCGGCGAATCGATTGACGCGGTGTCTCGCGAAGTTGGCGTCTCGATCGCCGAGCTCGAACAATGGCGCGAACTCGCCCTGGCAGGCATCGAAGCCGGTCTGAAGTCGCGCCAGACTGATTCGTTGGAAGTCAAACTCAAGGAAGCCGTGCATCGCGTCGGCGAACTGACCATGGAGGTCGAAATGCTGCGCATGGAGCGCGAGCGGCAGGAGCGCCGCCCTTTGAGCGCCAGGAGCTCGTCGACATGAGCCACACGATCTCCGCGACAGGCAAACCCTTCGGATTGCAACGGGTATGCCAGGCGCTCGACTTGCCGCGCTCCACGATCTATGCCGAGCGCGCCAGGGCGCTCAACAAGGTCACCCCACTTGCCCCTGTCCGACGTGGCCCGCAGCCCAAGGCGCCCGATCACGAGCGGCTCGCAGCTGTTCGCGCCGATCTGACTCGCACGCCGTTCGTCGGCGAAGGGGCGCGCAAAGTCTGGGCACGCTTGCGCATTCAGGACGACATCCGCGTGTCCCGCGCCCGTGTGGCGGGGCTGATCCGCGAAAACGGCCTGCTTTCGCCCCATCGGCAACCGCAAAAACCGCCCAATGCTCACGATGGTCGAATGACGACTGATCGGCCTAACGAGAGGTGGGGTGCCGATGGCGCCAAGGTTTAAACCGTCGATAAGGGCCTGTCTGGATCTTCGCTGCGGTTGATCATTGCGACGCGGCGTGTGTTGGCATCCACGTCACCAAAGTGGGCGACCGCTTTGCCGCACTCGAGCCAATCAGCCAAAGGGGGGCGCGAGCAGTTCGGATCGGTCGAAGCTGATGCCGGCCGCGGACTGCCCCTGCGAATGGATCACGGCTCGCAGTACAGGTCGGACGATTTCCGCGCCCAGCTCAAGTCAAGTTCTGGGGGATTACGCCGAGCTATGCCTTCGTCGCTGAGCCGCAGACCAACGGGCGTCGCCGAGCGTTTCAATCGGACCATGAAGGGGCAAGCCATCCACGGACGGCTGTTCAACAACGTTGAAGAAGTTCGTGCCGCCGCCGTCCCGTTCAAGGACCGATACAATCACGAATGGCGTCTCGAAAAACTGGTCTTCAAGACACCCCTCGAAGCCCGTCAGGCACCGCTCTTGCCACTTGCCGCCTGATCGCAAAATCGTGTCTAAACAACCCGATCCGGTACACGAATCATCTCGAAACGCAAAGCCTTGCCAAGAAGGGGGCTGACGATTGTCTGATTTTAAGAGACAGTTTCAAAAAGGCCAATTGGGACTGTTAACTTTCGCGGCGAGCTTGTTAACCTCAGTCATCGGAATAATCGAGACCAAGGAGATGGGCAAGCCGATCATCGACGATAAATTGTGGACACTGATTGATCCGTTGCTACCGCCCCCCAAAAAACGCGGAGCGAGAAGAACCCGGGCCGCCTGCCTGTTTCGAATCGCGCCGCACTGACCGGCATCCTGTTCCGGACTACGCTGGCGCGACCTGCCAGCCGAGATGGGATGCGGCTCGGGCGTGACATGTTGGCGACGGCTGCGCGATTGGCAAGCAGCTGGCGTATGGGATCGCTTGCATGAGCTACCGCTTGCAAAGCGGCGCGCAGCCAACCAGATCGACTTCTCACAAGCCGCCGTCGATTCATCATCGATTCGCGCCTTTGGGGCAGGCCAAAAACTGGACCAAACTCTACCGATCGCGCGCGACCCGGTTCCAAGCACCACATCGTCACCGACGCCTACGGCACCCAGCTCGCCGCGATCCTGACCGGCGCGAACGTCAGCGACGTTACGCAATTGCTGCCGCTGATCGATGCGCTTCCGCCGATTCGCAGATTGCGCGGCCACCCACTGAGCAGACCCCGTGTGGTCTACGCCGATCGTGGTTACGACTCCGAGCGGCATCGACGAGCGTTGCGTGATCGCGGTATCGAGCCGGTAATCGCCAAGCGCCGTACCGAACATGGCAGTGGCCTTGACAAATATTGCTGGGTCGTCGAACGCACACATGCCTGGCTGCATCACTTCCGCCGTCTCCGCATTCATTTCGAGCGCCGCGCTGACATTCACGGCGCGTTCCTCAAACTCGGTTGCTGCCTGATCTGCTGGAATATCCTTCGCCGGGCCGATCAGTCTTTATGAAACCGTCTCTAAGGTCGGTCGCGTGCCGGCGGCGAGCGACCTTCGGGCAGTCTGCATTCGACTTTCAGGCGGCTATCGGTCTTGGCTCGCGGGCCGCGCATTCGTCCGCCGCGGCCTGCTGGGCTGTAATGCCCTGGCCTGTCTATCCCAAGGAGAAATCATGGCAACCGCCATCAGCGTCAAGATTGATATCTCGGCACTGGCCTCGGCCATCGAAGCGAAGAAGGGCGGTCGGCCCCGCTGCCGAAGGATGCCGGCATGCAAGCGCTCGGCGCTCTGTGCAAGGGCTCGGCTGCGGATTCCACGCGCACTTGGACGCCCATTCCACGAACACTTGGACACTCATTCCACGGCCACTTGGACACTGATTCCACGAGCACTTGGACAGTGATTTGTCACTGATCCACCCAGTGCTCAGG